>DASYBN010000512.1:0-5356 GCA_036500785.1 Acidobacteriaceae bacterium | reverse complement strand
GAAGTCATGGAGGTGGCTGCCGAGCCGGTCAAGCCGCTGCTGCAGCGTGAGGCCGGTGTCGTCGACCATCTGGAACGAGCCGATGTCTTCTTCGATCTGCTGGAGGAGGCCTGCAACGCGAATCTCGAGGAACTCGTCCAGGTTGCTGGCGGTGATGGCGAGGAACTTGACGCGCTCGAGCAGCGGGTTGGAGGCGTCGTCGGCCTCCTCGAGCACGCGGCGGTTGAACTCCAGCCAGGTCTCGTCGCGGTTTAAGTAGGGACTCTCCGCGGTCGTGGCAGAGGACTGTTTCGCGCGCTTCTTTCTAGCGGCCGTCCGCCGTCGTATTGCTGTCGCTCCTGCCGCCATACTCGGTTAAGGGTAGCGCATCTGGCGTTTTTCGAATGTAAATAGAAGTAACGGGCGGATTTGCGAAAGAAGAAAGCCGCCGATAACGGCGGCCTTCTTTGGGGTTTCGACCGGAGGCGCCGATCTATTGATGTCGATGCATGTGCCAGCCAAGGTACTTGCTGGCCGCCTCGTAGACCGCATCCGCGGTATGCGAAAAGTTCGCCGCGACGTGGTGTTCGAACCCGTTCTCGCAGATGTAGTGGAGCAGCTTCTGCAGGTTCGGAATCTCGCACACCCCCGCGCCCCCGAAGGTAGTCAGCGGGTCATCGGTGAAGCGACCCTGGCCGACGTAACCGGCGATGCGGCCTTCGAGATCAAGCGTCGAGAAACGCGCAAAGCTCATGTCGCCGGCTTTCACGGTTCCGTCGAGTGTGCCGTGCGTGTTCTCCTTGCCGACGGTGCCGGCGATGATGAGCTGGTAGTCCATCTTCACGCCGGGCTTGAAGAAGTGCTTGGGCAGGTTGGAGCAGTGGAAGCAGACGGCTTTGTTGGGGTCATCGCCGTAGTTGTTGTTCCAGTCGAGCAGCGCCGACGGCGTCTCGCTCGCCAGCGTGAGCGCGTACATCGACAGCGTTCCCATCGTGTCCACCTCGCACGCCGAGGGAATGAGCTTCTCGCTCATCATCGACATCACGGTGCACGGAACGACGCCGAAGAACTCTTCCATCGACGTCCAGCACTGCACAGACGAGATGGTGAGCTCATGCGAGGACATCCACTTGTCGATGACGACGCCGAGCTTCGACATCTTGATCAGCGCGTCTTCCGGCGTGCTGTTAACGGGGATGTAGCTCTTGATCGCGGCGAGCTTCTGCTGCACCGCGTCGTCGTTGTCCGGAAGCCGTGAGATGCCGCCGAACACTTCGGAAAGATCGAGCGTGTCGACGGTGATGCCGGAGTGCTCGAGCAGTTTTTCGGAGTAGCGCACGGTGTTGAATGCCGCCGGGCGCGCGCCGATGGCGCCGAGGCGCAGGTTGCGGAAGCCGCGCACGATGCGGCAGACCGCGGAGAACTTGACGAGGTCGGCCTTGAACTCGGCGGAGTCCGGCGCCTCGGTGTGCAGCGTCGTCAGCGAGTACGGGATGCCGTACTGCTTGAGGTTGTTCGAGATCGACATCTTGCCGCAGAAGCTGTCGCGACGGAAGGCGATACCCATCTTGCCGGGCGAGTCGGGGGTCGCCTGGATCAGCACGGGAACGCGCAGGTCGGCGAGCCGTAGCGTGTCGGCGAGACCGCGCTCCTCGCCGAAGTTCGGCAGCGTGATGATGATGCCGTCGATCTCAGTGGCGTGCTTCTTGAACAGTGCGGCGCAGCGCTTCGCATCTTCGTAGGTTTCGACGGCGCCGTGCGCGGTCTCTTCAGGCGAGAGCACGATCGGCTTGATGCCGGCGGCTTCGAGCGCGGCGACCATCTCCAGCCGTCCACTGGTGGCGAGGTGGCTGGGGAAGAAGCCGCGGTTGCCAACCACGACGCCCATTGTCATCTGTCTACCCATACGGCTCTGTACTCCTGCTTGAAGCGGCGTTTGCCGCGTTGAAATGTGTGCGTCGTTGAACGCTGTCCTCTGGTACGCCGAACCGGCGATCAGCGCGCTTACGCCCGGTCCTTGTCACCGGGACGAGGACGGTAGCGTCCGGTGTAGAAGCCGCCGAAGAGAACCAGCAGCAGCCCCCACCAGAAGGTGGGATGAAGATTGTTGAGCACCGTTGCGGGCTCGTGATTGCCGAACCACTCCCATGCTCCGTAGGGCAGCAGCACAATGCCATACGCCAGCGTCATGACGCCGACGAAGAACCAGATGGAGAGCAACTCGCCGCGTCCTGTACCTTCTGCCATGATGACCTCCGTCCGTTTACCAGAAGATGATGTTGAGAATGACGAAGACCGCCGCGACGATGCAGGCCCAGAAGGCGGGCTTCTGCCAGATCGTCGTTGCTCCATCATCCGGGATAACGGTTGCGCCATAGACGAGGCCATTGAGCTCCGACTCCGGCCGCGGCCGCGTCACCAGGCTGACGATGACCGTCACAAGCACGCAGATGATCCAGCTCCAGAGTGCGCGGAACATATCGTTGGCCATGGGCTGCGCGTCGCGCGAGAGTGCGATGTGCGCCAGGGCGTTGGCCTTGTGCGCCTCGGTCCCGAAGTTGGTGTAGATCCACATGCTGACCGAGGAGACTGTGCCGGCGAGCAGACCGAGGAAGCCGCCCCAGTTCGTCGCGCGCTTCCACAGCATGCCGAGGATCACCGTGCCGAATAGTGGGGCGATGAAGAAGCTGAACAACGCCTGCACGTAGTCCATGATCGAGGCGGCGTTCATCACCAGGTAGGCCGTGCCGATCGAGATCAACATGCCGATAACGGTCGACCAGCGCCCCATCAGCACGTAGTGCTTATCGGGAGCGCGCTTGTTCAGGTAGGCGCCGTAGATGTCGTAGGTCCACACGGTCGAAAACGCCGAGACGTTGCCAGCCATGCCGGACATGAAGCCCGCCACCAGTGCGGTGATGCCAAGGCCGAGCAGGCCCGGACCGCAGTAGCGGATGAGCATCAACGGAAGCACTTCGTTGTAGCTGTACGGATGCGCCGCGTCGACCTGGTTCTCACCGACGAGATGAATCAGCTGATGGGTGTGCGGATCGCGGAGCACACCGAGTGACAGCAGACCGGGCACGATGACGATCAGCGGTACGGCCATCTTGAATGCCGCGCCCAGCACCGGAGCCATCTTCGCCGCGCGCAGGTTGTGCGCGCTCAGCACGCGCTGAACCACGAGGAAGTCGGTCGTCCAGTATCCGAAGGAGATGATCGCGCCGAGTCCGAAGACGATGCCGACCCAGTTGATGCCCATCGGATTGTCTTTGAAGTGGCCGAGCGTCGACCACATGTGGATGTATCCGATGGAGTGGGTGTTGGCGACGATCTGTGCCTTCAGATTGGTCCAGCCGCCGGCCTCGATCAGCCCGAGGATTGGAATCAGCGCCGCGCCGGCCCAGATCAGGATGAACTGCAGCACCTCATTGATGATGGCCGAGCGCAGGCCGCCGAGCATGACGTACAGCGCCACCGTCGCTGCGCCCACCCAGATGGAAAAGTTGATGTTCCATCCCAGGATGACCTTCATCACGAGCGCCATGGCGTACATATTTACGCCTGACATCAGGATGGTCATGAAGCCGAAGGAGATCGCCGCCAGGCCGCGTGCGCCCTCGCCGAAGCGCAGCTGCAGATATCCCGGCACGGAGTGCGTCTTCGAAATGTAATAGAACGGCATCATGACGATGCCGAGGAAGAGCATCGCCGGGATCGCGCCGATCCAGTACCAGTGGGTGGCGAGGATGCCGTACTGGTAGGCAGAGCCCGCCCAGCCCATCAGCTCCAGCGAACCTAGGTTCGCCGAGACGAAGCTCAGGCCGGCGATCCAGGCCGTCATTTCGCGGCCGGCGAGGAAGAACTCCTCGCTGGTGTTCGTCGAGCCCTTGACGTAGAAGCCGATAAAAAGAACAACCGCGAAATATAGGAGGAGGATGATGAAGTCCACCGGCGAGAGATGCGTTAGTTGCCGGTTTTGAAGGAACAACATCGTGGCCAATAGCTGCATGCATCACCTGGACGGCCGCGGAGCCCATATGCGCTCGCGACTGGTTTTATTTTTGTCCGCGAATAATCTCATACTAACGGAGATGAGATATTCGGCGTCGGGAACGGAGCAACTATACAGGAAGCCCGCTATCGTCCACCAGCGGACGCTCGCGCGGCGACCATTAGGACTTCAGCCGCTGCCGGTCGGTAGTTCGTTCTGCGAATTGCACTTGAATCCAGCCGTTCTGGTGATGCGTCCAGCCGCGGCGGGGTTATCCTGCGTCTAATCGCGAAGGAGATCTGTGATGAACGCAAAAAATCTGCTTCTGGGCGCCGCGCTCGGAATCTTCGCCATGGCCCCGGCCGCGTTCGCCCAGACCATCGGGCAGGACATGAAGAACGCCGGCCACGACACTGCGCAAGGAACCAAGACCGCGGCGCACGATACGGCGCACGGCACCAAGGTGGCCACGCACAAGACCGTCGAGGGCACGAAGACAGTGGGTCACGATACCGCGCATGGCGCCACGGTTGCGACGCACAAGACCGAAGACGCCGGACGCACAGTCGGGCACGATACAGCTCACGGCACCAAGGTCGTGACGCACAAAACCGTCGAGGGTACGAAGACGGCAGGGCGCGACACCGAGCACGGCGCGAAGGTTGCGACGCACAAGACCGAAGATGCCGGTCGCACCGTCGGACACGCCACGGTCCACGGCACAAAGAAGACCGTTCACACCATTGACGGCAAGCCCGAGAGCGACAGCAATCCGCCGCGCTAACGGCTCAGGACTGAGCAGATGAAACCACTGCGGCGTGGGCCGGAGCGGAGGCGGGTGCGTTCGCGAAGAGCAGGTCTGAGGACGCCGCGACAAGCGCGATCCAAAGTAGGTCTGCGCCCAGTAGGTGCAGGATCTGCAGTGTGATCGGCGCCAGCGCAACCATGTCGGCGATGCCGAGAACGAACTGAAACAGCAAGAGTCCGCCGAGCCACAGCGCGGCTGTCCGCGAAAGCCTGAGACATAGCGTGACGATTGCGACAGACGCGAGTACCGCTGCAGCCGGATGGATCCAGCGCATGTGCACCAGCAGCGGCGCACCCGCAGCGAAGTCCCGTGCCAGCCCCTCGCGCAGCGACAGTGAAGGGAACAGCGTGTCCGCAAGCGCGGCGACCGAACCCGAGGCACCGGTGAGGATCGTCAGTGCGAAGGCCATCCATGCAAGCGAACGCGCCCGCGGGGCTTCGGGTCCGGCAGGTTTGGTTGAAGGGCTTCGTAACCACCACCAGGTCAGCGTGAGCGCCGCGAGCAGCAGCATCGTGTTGGTGAAGTGCACGCACTGGACGAGGACACGCGTGTCCGAGGCGTTGCGGTCGACATAG
>DASYBN010000511.1:0-9935 GCA_036500785.1 Acidobacteriaceae bacterium | reverse complement strand
ATCGGTGAACCCGGTCCCGCTGCCTCCCGCGAATCCGAAAGCTCCGGCGCAGCTCACGCCGCAGGACGTCACCGCCTTTCTCGACGGATTCCTTCCGCTGCAGCTGCAGCGCGACGACGTTGCCGGCGCGACCATCTCGATCTATCAGAACGGTCAACCGCTGATCCTCAAGGGCTACGGCTACGCGGATTTCAAGAAGAAGACGCCCGTCGATCCTGTCGCAACCACATTTCGTCCCGGCTCGATCTCCAAGCTCTTCACCTACGTCTCGATGATGCAACTCGTCGAGCAAGGCAAACTGAACCTCGATGCAAACGTCCAGCAGTACCTTGATTTCCGGATCGACCCCGGGCCGCGCGGCGTCGGCGATGCGCCGATCACGCTGCGCGATCTCGCGACTCACACGGCCGGCTTCGAAGAGGAATTGCACGACTTCGGCTCCGACAAATCCGGCAAGTTGCCGCTCGACATCCGCACCTTTCTGATCCGCAATCAGCCGCACCGCTTCGCCGCGCCCGGCAAGGCGCTCGCTTACTCCAACTATGGAATCACGCTGATCGGCTATATCGTGCAGCGCACGTCCGGTGAGCCGTTCGCGGCCTACGTGCAACACCACATCTTCACGCCGCTGGGCATGTCGCACTGCACCTTCGAGCAGCCGCTGCCCAAAGGCTACAGCGCGACCAAAGGCTATCTCGCCACCGACAAGCCCGACACCGGCTTCGAGGGAGTAACTGAAGTTCCGGCTGGTGGACTGTCTTCTACCGCCGCTGATATGGCGATCTTCGGCCAGATGTTGCTTGGCAACGGAACGTTCAAGGGCGCGCAAATCCTCACGCCTGCTTCGGTCGCGCAGTTGCTTACGCCGCAGTTCAAGCCAGCCGCGGGCGTCCCGCCCTGGGATCTTGGCTTTTACGATGACGACCGCAACAGCATTCGCTTCATCGGTCATGGCGGCGATCTACTGGCATGTCATTCACAGTTCTGGATCGAACCAGCGCGCGGCCTCAGCTTCTTCATCAGCTACAACTCGCAAGGCGCTGCGCAGAAGGCTCGCCAGGAGCTCTTCAATGCATTTGTGGACCGCTACGTTCCCGGACCACCTAACCCGCATCCCGCGTATCTCAAGCTCACAGCCAAGCAGCTCGCTCCTTACACCGGCTACTTCGTCAGCTCGCGCCGGGCGGACTCGACGATCTTCAGGCTTGCCGGTCTGCAATTGAAAGAGATCAAAGCTACGAAGGACGGCAATCTCACGATCTCGACCGCGAAGGACTTCTACGGTCATCCAGTCGATTTTCATCCGATCGGCAATGATTCCTTCTACGACGAGCCGGACCAGAGTGCGATCCATTTCGAGCGTGATGCACATGGACGTGTCAGCGGCTATGCAACGCCCAGTCATTCTGACCGCGCGCCGCTGGTTGTCTCGGGTCTGTGGCTGAATGTGCCGCTGGCAATCGCCATCGGCACGATGATGCTGCTGGTGATCGCGGTTCTGGTGCGAACTGTACGACGCGTGTTCATGCGCAGGCGGCCGACTCTTGCGCCCCAGCCTGGTACGGTATGGGCTACGCACTCCATGCAGGTCGCGGCATTCGCCGTGCTCGCGCTGATCATCGACCTGGCCATCCTTCTGACACACGTCTCGGGGATCACAAGCTTCTACGGGTTCGGTCACCTCGACGCGTGGCTGCGCATCGAGGTGATTGTCGCCACGATTGTGTTTCTTACGCTGGTCGTCGCCTTCGTCAGCGGAGTGCGTGTGCTTAGGCGGCCACTCCGCGCCATAACCAAGCTGAAGTTTGCGATTGTGACGCTGTCCTGTCTCTATCTCGGATGGTTTCTGCTCTTCTTCCATCTCATCGGGAGCCCAAGCCGGTACTGAGCAGGTTTCGGCGCTGCGCGTGTGGCGCCCTCTCCTGCGGTCAGGCGCCGAGCTCCGCGCGGATCGCACCGGCGATTGCGTCTGCATGCCGCCGCATCGCGGCTTCGCTCTCAGCCTCGATCATCACTCGCGCGAGGGCTTCGGTGCCCGAGTACCGAATCACGACGCGCCCGGATTCCTTCAGCTCGTCTTCGGCACAGCGAATCGCTGAGGCGACTGCAGGAATCGAGTCAAGCGGGCGCTTCTCGCGCACCCGGACGTTCACGATCACCTGCGGATAGTTCTTGAGATCGGCGATCAGCTCACCCAGCGTCTTGCCCGAGCGGTGCACCACATCCAGCACAACCAGCGCCGTCAGCAGGCCGTCTCCTGTCGTTGCGCGGGAAGGGAAGAGGATGTGCCCCGATTGTTCGCCGCCGAGCGACGCTCCACTCTTCTTCATCTCCTCGAGCACGTACTTGTCCCCGACCGGCGCCCGCAGCATCGCTATGCCCGATCGCTTCAGCGCAGCCTCAAACCCCATGTTCGACATCGTCGTCGCGACGACGACATCATTTGCGAGCTCGCCGCGCGCCTGCAGATCGCGCGCGCAGGCCAGCATCACTGCATCCCCGTTCACCACGTTGCCGTGCTCATCCGCGAACAGCGCGCGGTCGGCGTCCCCATCGAACGTGAAACCGAGCGAAGCTCCGCGCTCCTTCACCTCACGCGCAACTACCTCCGGGTGGAGCGCGCCGCAATTCGCATTGATGTTGCGCCCGTCCGGAGAGGCATGCGTTACCTCCACCGTGCCCTTCAGCGAGTCAAAGAGCTGCGGCGCAATCACGCTTGCTGCACCGTTCGCGCAGTCGATCACCACACAGCGGTTGTCCAGCGAGATGCCCGGCACAGCGCTCAGCAGAAACTGCACGTACTCGCGCCGGAACACCTCATTAACCGCTGGCAGCTCTGAGCCCTCACGTCCCGGCCCCGATTCCCGCTGCGCAAGTACGCGCTCAATCTCTGCCTCGATGGCGAGCTCGACCTCGTCCGGCAGCTTGTATCCGTCGCCACCGAAGACCTTGATGCCGTTATCCTGCCATGGGTTATGCGAGGCCGAGATGACGACCCCCGCATTGAAGCCATGCTTCTTCGCGAGGAACGCGATCGCCGGCGTCGTAATCACGCCCGCAAACTCGACCTCGGCGCCCGCCTCGCGCAGTCCTGCGATCAGTGTCGATGCGATCCACGGCCCACTCTCGCGAGTGTCCATTCCGAGCACCACCCGGACTGGAGCTCTGGCCTCGCCGAGCCGGCGTGCGAGTGCAACGCCCACCGCGTGAATCGTTCCTGCGTCCAGCGGCGGCTCTCCTGCGACCGCGCGAATCCCATCTGTCCCAAACAGCTTCCGCATCCAGCTCTCCGTGCCTTCAAATGTCAATACTGATGCTAGCGGATTGTGTGCGTGCGCGGTGTAGCTCTTCGCGGCAGCCTAGCTCTTCCCGGTTACCTTTGCTCGCACCGTTCCCTCGTGCAGACGGGCCGTAATCTCATCGCCCTGCTGCACCTCGCTGCTGACGCGCAGCAGCCGCCCATCCCGGCCGTACACCAACGCATATCCCCGCTCCAGCACGCGCACGGGGCTCAACGCCTGCAGCCGGGAGGCCGCTGTGTCCACCTCAATGCTGCGCCCTAAGACCATGGTCTTGCCCACTGCAAACAGTCGCGCGCTCAGCCCATCCAGTGCGCGTGCATTTTCGCGCATCCGCGCCGCCGGATCGCATCGCAGCAGCCGCGTCTCGAGCCGCACCGTGTGCTCGCTCGCCCGTCGCATCCTTCGCGCAACGGCAGTGCTCATCCGCAGATCCAGCTCATCGAACCGTTGCGCTCTGCGGGCGATCGCATCGCGCACGCGCCGCAGCACCATGCCGGCACCTAGATGCGACAATCGCTGCTGAGCGCGAAGCAACTCATAGCGTCCGGCGCGCCCCAGCCGTGAGTGCAATCGCTGCACGCGTTCCTCGATGCGATGTTGTGCCGCGGTCACCATCTCGGCTGCAGCCGAGGGCGTCGGCGCGCAGACATCGGCGGCGGCGTCGGCGATCGTTGAATCCGTCGCATGTCCAACGCCTACGATGACCGGCACAGCACACGCCGCAATCGCGCGCGCGACGCGCTCGTCGTCGAAGCCGTGCAGGTCCTCCCAGCTTCCGCCGCCGCGCGCCACGATCACCACATCCACCCGCTGCGCGGTTCCACGCTCCTGCTGCCGGCTGAACCACCGCACGCCCGCCGCAACCTCAATCGCACAGCGTGGACCCTGCACGGCTGCGGGATAGATCAGCAGATTGACCGCCGCGTGCCGTCTGCGGCAAACCTTCACGATGTCGCGCAGCGCCGCTCCCTGCACACTGGTCACGATGCCGATGCATCGCGGAAACGGCGGCAGCGGCCGCTTGCGATCGAAGACTCCTTCGCGGCGCAACCGCTCTTTCAGTTCGCGCACAGCAGCCAGCAGTGCGCCCAGGCCGCGCGGCTCCATCCACTCGGCGATGAGCTGCATCTGCCCGCGGTTCTCATACACGCTCAGCTGCCCGCGCAGTCTCACTGCGTCGCCGTCCTTCGGCTGAAAGCGGATCAGCGACGCCTCGCGCCGGAACATCACAATCGAGAGTTGCGCCGCGCCATCCTTCAGGGTGAAGTAGCAGTGGCCTGTCGCGGCTGGGCGCCAGTTTGAAATTTCGCCCTCGACGACGACGTGGCTATAGCTCCGCTCCAGCACACCGCGAACCTGCCGCACCAGTTCGCCGACGGTCCATACGCGCGGCTCCGCCACGGGTTCCGGCGTTGGTCCCGCAGGCTCTGCCTTCGACAGTGCGGGCGTCGCTGGAACGCGAGCCTCCGTTGCGGCAGGCGCTTGGTCCTCCTGCAACGGAAGAGCGTCAAACAGTCCGGGAGTTGGCGGTCGCGATTCGGTCTTCGGCCGGGTCTTGCGCCGCAGATCGGCGAGGCTTGGCAGGGGCTCGCGGGAACTCATTGCAAGCTCGAGTTTACGCCTCTGAACACGAACTTCGGCTCCGGCTCAACCGCGCTGACGAGCCGTACTCAGCTAGCCGCGGAGTATCGCTGGCTGGCGAGCAGCTCCTGCGCTTCCTGCACGAGTAACTCAGGGCGACACGGTTTGCTGAGCAGCTTCAGCGGACACTTCTTGCGCAGCGCCTCCAGCTGAGCGCTGGCCGCACTGCTCAGATAGGCGGTCAGCACGATCACTTGTGTCCGAGGCATCTCACGGCTGATCTCTGCCGCCAGGTCGAGCCCATTCTCACCGGGCATCATCACGTCGCACAACATCAGTTCAGGGGCGAAACTTCTAGCCTTCCGAAGCGCCTCTGCCGCCGAGTAGCAGGCCTCCGAGTCGAAACCATTGGCGATAAAAACCAGCCGAAGCGTATCGGCCACCATGCGGTCGTCGTCTACTATCAGAACTCTGTGTCCCATCGGAGGTCGTGCCTCCTTTCTGGCCCGGGGAAGCTCAGAAGTTTGAAAGACAAACCCTCGCCAAAAACGAATGGTAGGGTCATCCGCGAAAAGTCACTGTAGAGTAGACGAGCTGGACGCATACTTCCAGTGAAATCCGCACGCTATTTGGGTGTTTTTTAGTCGTGGAGCCGCCTGGTAACTGCGAGAATTAACGGTCACTCTATGCATATCGTGCTGTTCGTGCTCGGTCTACTGTTATTAGGCGCGGTCCTGCTGGATTCTTTCCAGACGATCATCCTTCCGCGGCGCCCCGTCATGCGTTTTCGTATAACGAGGCTCTTTTTTCTGGCCACCTGGACCCCTTGGTCGCACCTCGCCGAACGCATTCGAAACCAAAAAAAGCGCGAGCAGTTGTTCAGCTACTATGGCCCGCTTTCACTGCTGATGCTGTTCGTCGTTTGGGCGAGCACTCTGATCCTGGCCTTTGCACTGATCTACTTTGGCCTGCACATGCCCTTCGCGGATCCCTGGCATCCGGCAACGGGCTTCGCGCGCCTGCGGAGCTGCTTTTATGTCAGTGCTTCGAACCTGTTCACCCTGGGGCTCGGCGATGTCCTTCCGGCCGATCACCTTAGCCGCTTCCTGTCGGTCGTCGAAGCAGGCACCGGCCTCGGTTTCGTCGCGCTTGTCATCGGATATGTGCCGGTGCTGTACAGCGCATTTTCAACGCGCGAGGTGGAGGTGGCGCTGCTCGATGCCCGCGCCGGATCGCCACCAACTGCGGGCGAACTCCTTGCGCGCCATCAGTTCGACGGCGGCAGCCAGGCTCTTACAAAGCTCCTGGCCGAGTGGGAGCGCTGGTGCGCCATGATGCTCGAGACGCACATCTCCTACCCCATTCTTTGCTACTACCGCTCACAGCATGACAACCAGAGCTGGCTCTCGGCACTCACGGCGGTGCTGGACGCCTGCTCGCTCGTGATAACGGCCATCGAATGTGACGCCCAGCGCCAGGCGCAGCTGACCTTCGCCATCGGCCGCCACGTCCTCGTCGACATCGGCCATGTCTTCCATCGCGAGAAGGTGGAGCAGCGCATGCGTGAGACGCCCTCGAAGCGGCTGACCGATGAGGAGTTCGGCCGGCTTTGCGACCAGCTGCGCCAATCCGGAATCCCGCTGTGTGGCGACTTACAGGTGCGCGAGCGCCTGGACGCCATGAAAAAGCTCTATGAGCCGCACGCCTGCTCGATGGCGGAGTATCTGAGGCTCGAGCTGCCCAAATGGGCGCCGCCGCCGCCGAACCCCGCCAAGCCCGACATTTGGAACTCCGTCGCTCAGCTGCGCAGTCCGGCGGGCTCCGGGGCCTCGCTGACCTCGCACGTCAGCCCGCAGGCGACCGCGTCGCACGTCGGCGAAGAGGGCGATTTTTTCTAGCAACAGCAAAGGCCGCCCTCGCGAGCGGCCTTGCTGTTGTTTCCGAACTGGCTACTGTCCGATTCCCATGCCGGCCCCAGCCGCCTGCGGATTCAGCTTTTGCGAGGCCACCTCGGCCGCTGGCCCCGGATTGCCCTTCGCGTCCTTATCCTTATCCTTCACCTTCGCCCAGACGCGCTTCGCGTCGGCGGTACGGCCCTCGGTCTGGTACAGGTCACCAAGCTGAATCTGCGCGAAGTACGGCGGCACGGTGGCCGCATTGCCCTTGCCCAACTCCTCAAGCAGCTTCTCGGCGTCGGCATTGCGTCCGGTCTGCTCGTACAGCCCGGCCAGCGCGGACTTCGCCAGCGCAGCCGTGTCGGCATCCCAGCTTCCGGCGGCCTTCTTCAGGGCGTCCTCGGCGGCGCTGTTGTTGCCTTCTTCCATATAGGTCACGCCGGCCATGTAGAGCGCCATTTTGCCCGGCTGCGTCATGCCGTATTTATCGGCGGCAGCAACAAACTGCGCGTTTGCCGCAGCAGCGCGCGCCTTCGCATCGGGAAAGGTCTTCATGCCGGGCGGCAGGCTCGGGGCCTGCGACGCCAAGGGCTCCTGGTAGGTCTGCATGCCATTCCCGAACGCCTCAGCGGCCGCATCGGTCCGGTGCTGGAACAGCGTATATCCGCCCACAATCAGCAGGATCAGCGCGACTACGGCGGCTCCGATGATGATCGCCTGCTGCCTGTTGTCCTTCGCCCAGTCCACGCCGTGCTCGGTGAGGCTGACAAACTGGTCCTGCTTCTTCAACTGTCGCTTGGTTCGGTTGTCCACGTAGTTCGCTGTTCCCGTCTGAGAATCTCAATTTGCGCCGTCCCACACCGCGACGCATCCTCAAGTGTATCAGCCGCTCCGGGGTCCTCTGCAGCTGTCTTTGGGCCGCCCGCGGGCACTTTCTGCAGCCCACCCGGTGCGCACCAAGTCCGCAGCAATTTGTGCGCCATTTTCCGCACCATCGGTGCAGCATTCCCCCTTGCCAACCGTCCACGGAGGGGCATAGTATCTGGCTCGCAATCGAAACAGTCCACATCTGTCAGGGCATGCAGCCCTAACCCCTTGTGGCCGTTTTCGGACATTTCTTTGTTGTTGCAGGGTGAATTCCGCGCCCATCCGAAGTCCGGCGCGAAAGAAAACAGGAGCAGCACAAAACATGCCTTGGTACGCCTACTGCATCGCTGAGCGCAACGCTTTCTCGGAATTAGCCCGCCACCGTCGTCCGATGCCCCTCGCCGGGGTCACCGGTCTCTTCGGGAACCAAATCTTCCTCTTTCCAGCCGCCGATCTTGCCGTTGTCGTCTCCGAGCACCTGCCCGAGGACGCCGCCCGCCTGACCGGCCCCGATGCCCAGACCGCCGCCCGCGATCACGCCCGCGTCATCTCGGGCTGCTTCGACCGTTCCACGGTTCTGCCCTTCCGGTTCGGCACGGCGTTTGACGACGACGATGCCCTGCGCCGGTCGGTCCGCTCCAATCAGCGCCACTTCCTGGCCAACGTCGAGCGTCTGCGCGGCAAGGCTGAGATGCACCTGAAGGTGCTCGTCGACGACATCTGCCCCGAGTCCCGTCACGCCCTCGAGCAGCATCACAACGTCGGCCAGGAGTATCTCTCGCATCTGCGCGAGTCGGCCAGCCGGCAGCGCGAGCGCCAGTCCCGGGCCCGCGCCCTCTCCATCCAGATGCATCGCATGTTCCTTCCCCTGGCTGAAGAGATCACCTGCAAGCGCATGGATTCGGGCAAGATGCTGCTCGATATCGCGCACCTCGTCGACAAGAAGACCGTGGAGCGGTACCAGAACAAGTACAGCTCTGCGGCCCTGCAGATGAAGGACTGCTCTATGCAGCTCTCGGGTCCCTGGCCGCCGTACCACTTTGTCCACCGCGACCAGCAGCACCGCGCCCACGCGTAAAGGCACTGCCACAGCAATGAAAACAGCCCCGGCACATGCCGGGGCTGTTTTCGTTTGAATCGAACTCTACTGCAGCTTCACGTTTGCACCCTGTTGCACTGCGACCCGCTTCTTCCGGCTCAACACCGAACTCCTGCGCCGCCGGCGCCCGCTGGCGTGGTCGATCTTCTTCCAGAACGCCGCAAAATAGTCCACCGCGGAAATGATCGACACCGTCGCCATCCAATAGATCGCGGTCATCGCAATCAGGTGGACGCCAATCACCAGCCAGCCGAAGTTCCAGTAATCCCAGCGGTGATTCAGAATGGCCGCAACCACGCTCACAATCTGGATGACGGTCTTCAGCTTGCCAATCTCGCTGGCCTCGATCGTGAAGCCCTCGCTCGCCGCGATCGACCGCAATCCGCTGACCAGAAACTCGCGCCCAATCACCAGCACCGCAATCCATGGCGGCACGACGCGTGGGTTATACGAGACCAGCACGATATACGCGGCCGTGACCATCAGCTTGTCGGCCAGCGGATCGAGCAGCATGCCCATGGTTGTGATCTGGCCGCGCCTGCGCGCGAGGTATCCATCCAGCCCATCGGTGATGGAGGCCAGGATGAACAGCGCCGAGGCGATGATCTCCTGCTCGCCGTGAGCGCCCCGCAGCGGAAACTTCGGGCTCAGCACCCAGATGAGCACCGGAACGCAGGCGATACGGCTCAGCGTAATGGAGTTGGGCAGATTCACTTGCGGCACGCCAGTGACACGATCGATGCGGCGCACTCGATACGCGTCAAACACCCTCATTCTGTCACATCGGGTCGTGACCCGGCGCGCGCGTGCTTCAGCTCTGCTCGCCCTCGATCGACCCGGTGGCGTGTTCCTTAAAGCGGTACATCTTTCGCCCGCAATTCCGGCACACCCACGGGTACAGCCCGTAGACGGTCAAAATCCAACGCTCCCACACACCTACGCGGTGAAGGCGTTGAAACCGGTGCTGGCCGCAATCAGGACAGGGTCGCAAATCTACCTCAAATTAGAGCACTCCAGAATGCGGCCACCTGTGGGAACTTACGCGTACATTCCCCTCTGCTTTGTCGTATACGCCACGCGATCGATCGCCAGCATATACGCCGCTATCCGGTTGTTGACGCCGTGCTGTACTGCATATTGCAACACGTCGTTGAAGCTGTCCACCATAATTCGGTCTAGTCTTTGGTTTAC
>DASYBN010000510.1:0-4443 GCA_036500785.1 Acidobacteriaceae bacterium | reverse complement strand
GAAAGATCGTGACCTACCCGGAAGACGGCGTTCAGGTGATAGAGCTCGGGCGAGCCGTAACCGTTCGGCCACCACAGGCGCGGGTTCGCAACGTTGAGCTCGGGCGTGTCGGCGGGTGTGAGTGTGATGGTCGTGCCCGCGGTCGGAACGGTTACGTCCCGCGTGATGTGTACGCCTTCAAAGGAGAGCTCCAGCGTGCCGCGCACGGGAGCCGCGCTGTTGTTCGTCAGCGGAACGCGCAGTGTAATTGCGGCGTGCGACGTGTCGGGCAGCGGCAGCGTCGTGATCACCTGCGGCGTCTCGAGTGCGACAGGTCCTTGCGCCGAAACTGTGACATCCTGCCAGATTCCCATGTCGCGGTCGCGAATGCCGGGAATCCAGTCCCATCCTTCGGTGTCGGCGAAGGTGGGCCCGTCGATCGCTTCAATGCCACCGTTATCGCCTGGCCCGGCGGCGAGCGACTGCTCGTGCGGAATCCCCGGATGATCGGGTGGGTAGATCAGCACAGCGAGTGTATTCTGGCCGGCGGTGAGCAGGCCCCCAACGTCGAAGCGTCCACGAATGAACGCGCCGTCGATTCTTCCGAGCGCGTGACCGTTCAGCCAGACCTGCGCGCGGTAGTTGATGCCGTTGAAGGTCAGCGACGGATGACCTTGCAGCGTGGATGCAGGCGCGGTGAAGTGTGTGCGAAACCAGAAGCGCTCGTGCGAGAGCGACTCCGGGATCGCCATGTTGTTGAGACCGAAGTCGGGGTCGGGATAAACACCGCGCGCGATGAGCGTCGTCAGCACGGTTCCAGGAACGACGGCAGCGTACCAGTGTGAGTCGTCAAAACCCGCGGACGAGATGCGCTCGCCGTCGGCCGAAATGTTGGCGGCCTGCGCCATGCGCCAGTTCGCGCGCAAGGTAAGCGTCCGGCCTTCGTCCGAGGACAAATTCTCGAGATGCGGCTCAGGCTGCGCAACCGGCTGCTGTGGCGGAGCGGCGCTGCGCGGAAGCGTGGCCGGATCCTGCGGAGCGCGCATTCCGGCAGCCTCCTGCCGAACCTGCACGCGCCAGGGCTTCGAAGCATCTTCAAACGGAAGCTCGTCAAGATTGCTCGGCCGATGCACGAGCGCCTGCTGCTCCGCCGCCGTGAAGCCGCGTTGAAGCGTCACCAGCGCGAGCAAACCGCCGAAGTGATGGAAGCTCGCGTCCGGCGTGTCGATCGGCGCGATCTGAAGCTCGGGCGTTGCAGGCCCGACCGGCAGCGAACCGTGCGCGACATCGATGCCGTCGACAAGCAGATGCGTGTCCGCTCCTTCGACGAAGACAGCGATTGAATGCCATGTGCCCGCGCCCAGCTGCACAGAGGAGTTGAGCGTGTGTTGCTCGCCGGCCCAGAAGAACGGCCGTCCGTCACGTAGTCCGAGAAAGCGCGGGAACGCCTGGAGCGGCTGGCCCACGCCCGCCAGAAGCGCAGTTTCAGCGGCGGCGTCCGGCTTCACCCAGAGCGACAGCGACCAGCCCGCACCCGAGAGCGCAAGCGCATCGTGCGGCGCCATCTGTTTCGTGACGCCGACACCTCCGGCAAGCACGCGCGCACTATAAGGACCGTATGCCGGTGGTGCCGGAGCCGACTGCGCGCCGCACGGTAAGAGAAGAGCGTTGACTGCAAAGCAGACGAGCAGGCTTTTCAGGCGGCGAGCGGAGCGTTCCAGCTTCATCGATCTCTCAGGTTTTCTCTGATGCGGTGAATGTACGAAGTGGCGGCGGTCGCTGATAACCCTATCACGCAGTTGACGTGTAATCCGCGCGCGCAGGAGCTACGTCTTTTGGGGTCAGGAAAAATTCTCAGGAGAGCGAGTGAACAGACACACCGGCGACGGTGGGAGCGGCTGTGTTGTCTCTGAAGTCACGCCCAATTCTGTGGAGAACCGAGTCTGAATCGATTTTTTAGGACACACAGCACAATTTTTCTTGACAGGCACAAGCGGGTTCTATATCAAGGCTGGTGCCTTCATGATAACGATATCGGCCGAGCTCTGGAAGAGTGACAGGCGGCGTTGTGGTTCAACGCCGTCCTGGAGCAGAATTGCCACCTTTACGCGCATTGCAGCTGCTGCAGGTGTGGGAGCGGCGGTAGACAGCGCTCATCAGGACAAGAGATTTCGAAATCGGCAGGAGATGCTGCGTGCCGTGCTCATGAGGAGCCGAGTGCAGCGGACGCAAACGGAAGCAAACCAACGGGAGGTTGTTACGATGACGTCATTTCCCAGGCTCAGACCGGCAGCGCGACTGCTGATGTTGTTCGTCGCGGGGCTGCTGCTGTGGCAATCGCCCGTGCAAGCGCAGGAGACGACCGGAAGCGTATCGGGCATCGTGCAGGACTCCACCGGAGCGGCGATTCCGCACGCCACCGTGACGCTGATCAACCTGCAGAACAAGTCCGAGCGCCAGACGGTCAGCAACGGAACCGGTGAGTTCACAATTCCATCGGTCGCATCGGACGTGCGCTTTCAGTTGAAGGTGTCAATGCAGGGCTTCAAGACGTGGGAGTCGAAGCCGTTCCCGATTCGCCCGGGCGACCGTCCCAACTTCACCGATATCAAGCTGCAGATCGGCGAGGCCTCAGCCGAGGTGACAGTCGAGGCGGTTGAGAGCCAGGCCGTGAAACCGCTCGACACGCCGGAACGCAGCGACGTTCTCACCGCGAAGGATCTCGAAACACTGGCCATTGAAGGGCGCGATGCGACGGAGCTGATTGAGACGCTGCCAGGCTTCTCGGTCATCAGCCCCGGCGTCAACAACCAGTCGTCCGCCAACACGGCGGCGGTCGGTCTGAACAACGGCATCACCGGCAGCTACTCTTCCAATGGCGCCGGACCGACCGGACTCGCGACGGTGCTCGACGGCGTCTCGCTGACCGACATCCAGACCAACAGCGGAACGGTGCAGACGGTCGACTCGGACATGATCGAGAGCGCCAAGGTTTCGACGTCCACGTTCAGCGCGGTGAACGCCAAGGGACCAGCGGTGTTCAACGCGACGACCAAGCACGGAACCTCGGGCTACCACGGCGAGCTTTACTTCTACGCGCGCAACACGGCGATGAACGCCAACGACTGGGACAACAACTATCTGCAGCAGACGCGACCGGACGGAAGCTACTACTATCCCGGCGGAACGATCGGTGGTCCGCTCTGGATTCCCGGAACGCGGTTTGGGCGCAACAACAGCAAGCTGTTCTTCTTCTTCGGTCTCGAATTCCTGAACCAGAAGTACTCGCCCACCACGCTCGACGCGTGGGTTCCTACGCTGGCGGAGCGTGCCGGCGACTTCAGTGTCGCCAACCTGAACTCGCAGCTCTGCGGCACACGCCCCGACGGTCTCCTGAACCCGAACGCGGTACAGCCGATGTGCTATGCCGAGAACTATCTGACCAACGGCAACATCGTGCAGAACGGCGATGTCCGTCCGTATGCGAATGCGGGCGGTGTGGCCATGGTGAACTGGCTGCCGGTGCCGAACGCGAATCCGTTCCATAACTTCGGCGGCTACAACTACATTCAACCGGTGGTTGTTACCCAGAACGGCGACATCCTGCACTCCAGTCTCGATTACTCCATCAGCGACAACGACAAGATCCACGCGGCCTACGGACGGCAAACGCAGATTACCGATCAGCCGGTGAGTTTGGGTTACATTCCGGCCAATTCCGTGCTCTATCCGGGAGGGGTGACGACGGGCGACATCTCGAACATCGGATCGATCACCTACACGCATATCTTCGGTTCGTCGCTCACCAATGAAGCGAACGCCGCGATCTCATTCATTAGCGATCCGGCCAACATGGCGAATCCAAGCGCCGTTTCCCGGTTCGATATGAACTCCTACAACGGGGGCAACGGTAACTTCAATTACCTGGGCGAGTACAAGAACGCGGGCGACTACTCGGTGCCGGCGCTCCAGGACTACAGCGATCTGGGCTATCCGAAGGTGCTGATGCCGGGCGGCTTCTATAACAACCAGATTCACATGAAGAAGGTTGTGCCGGACGTGCAGGACGTCGTGAGCTGGACCAAGGGAGCGCACTTCTTCCAGTTCGGCCTTTACTGGGAAAAGGGCATCCTGAACGGCACGGCGGCGCAGGGCTTCCCGCAAGGCCAATACACCTTCAATCCAGGGAACTCGTTCTACGAGTACAACAGCAACCCGCAGGGACCGTTCGTCAACGCGCAGTTCATCGCCTGCCAGAACCCGCAGTCAACGGGAACGAGCCGCACGTCGGGCGCAGCGTACCTCGGCTCCTGCATCAACCCCGTGGCGATGATGTACCTCGGCACCCCGGACAGCTTCACGCAGACCAACTTCACGCCGATCGCGGATATGAACTACACGACGTTTGCGGGATTCGTGAACGACCAGTGGAAGATTCACGCACGCGGTCTGCACGAGCTGACG
>DASYBN010000509.1:0-2628 GCA_036500785.1 Acidobacteriaceae bacterium | reverse complement strand
GCACTACGGCCTGCTGCCCCGCGCGAACCGCGGCATCTTCGCCATCAACGAGATTCCCGATCTCGCCGGCAAAATTCAGGTCGCGCTCTTCAACATCATGCAGGAAGGCGACGTGCAGATTAAGGGCTACCCCGTGCGGCTGGAGCTGGATGTGGCGATTGTCTTCTCTGCAAACCCCGAGGATTACACGGCGCGCGGGAAGATCGTCACACCGTTGAAGGACCGCATCGGGAGCGAGATTCGCACGCATTATCCGGAGTCGCTGGACGAGGCGATCACGATTACCGAGCAGGAGGCCTGGACGGCGCGCAGCTATAACGATGATGGCGCCGCGGAGACGGCGATCCAGCGCATCCACATCCCGCATTACATCCGCCAAATTGTCGAACAGATCGCCTTTGTAGCGCGCGAGGAGAAGAAGGTGGATAAGCGCTCGGGCGTGTCGCAGCGGCTGCCGATCAGCACGATGGAGCTCGTCCTCTCGAACGCGGAACGGCGCGCGCTGCTACATGGTGAGTCGGTGGTGGTACCGCGGGTCGGCGACATCTTCTCCGCGCTGCCCGGCATCACGGGCAAGATCGAACTCGAGTACGAAGGCGAACTCAAGGGATCCGAGGTAGTCATGCGCGAGATCATCCGGCAGTCGATCGCGACCATCTACGACACCTACTTCGCCGGAGCGGACACGCAGCAGATCGAGCAGTGGTTCAATCTCGGCGGCACGGTGGAACTGAACGACAAGCAGCCGTCGGCTGCAGTGCTGAAATCTCTCAAAGAAATCCAGGGCCTGTTCGATAAGCTCACGCCGCTGAAGCTTGCGAAGAACGCCGAGCCGGAGATCGCTGTTTCGGCTGCGGAGTTCCTGCTGGAGGGCATGACCGCGCACAAACGCATCTCGCGCTCGGAGGCACGTACCTTTACGGCCGGCGAGAAGCGCAAGCGTCTTGAAGATGCCGCCAATGTTGGCGAACGCATGCGTGAACGGGAGCGGGAAACCGCGTTCAACCGCACACGGCGCGGATTCAACTAGGACGCAGCATCCAGATGCTCACCGGATTCGTGGAGAACTATTCGTAATTTTGGACGGGCTGACGGGTAACATTGTCTTGTCTTATGACGACGAAAATTCTTGCGCTGTCCGCTCTCGTGCTGGCGTCTCCGCTTCTCGCACAGAAGGTTTCCGACCCGAGCGCTTCGGTCGTCGACGCGCGTGCGCGCCAGATATTTCTCAGGTCCACGACCGATCCGCGCCTGCGCGCGGCTGTCGCGCACCTCGGCTCGTGCGCCGCGACGACGTTCGTACCCGCGCCCATAGGCGAGATGCAAATTCCGCACCATTATCTACAGGGCTCCAACGGCCCCGTTAATCCCGCCGAGGCCGAGGCGACACGTGCGTACGCCGATTTCGAGCGCCGCATCACAGCAGGAATGAACCGGTGGGTTGCGACCGGCGACCAGGCCGAGGCGCAGTGCGCGCTGTCACAACTCGACGCCTGGGCGCAGGCAGGCGCGCTCACTCGATATGACCCTAAGGCCTGGTCGCAATCCTGGTACCAGGCGGAGTGGACGCTGGCGTGCGCCGGCGTGACTGCGTCGGTGCTGAAGCAGGATGCCTTGCTGGACGGCGCGCAGCAGGAGCGCGTCGCGAACTGGTTGCGCGGCGCCGCGCACCAGCTCATCTCCTACGAGAAGCCCGGCGAGCTCGGAAACAATCACCATTACTGGCGTGCGCTTGCCGCGATTTCGATCGGCGTGGTGTCTAACGACGACAAGCTCTTCCGCTTCGGCGTGGACACCTTCAAGCAGGCAGTCGCGCAGGAAGATGGAAGCGGCGCGTTCCCGCTGGAGATGGCGCGCCACGAGAACGCGATTCACTACCAGGCGTTCGCTCTGCAGCCGCTGATTATGATTGCTGAGTTCGCCGCGCGCCAGAACGTCGATCTCTACGCGTTTGCCCAGCACGGACGCACGATTCGCAATGCGGTTGTGTTCCTCGGGCAAGCGGTGGCCGACCCGGCGGTTGTGAAGCAATACACCGCAGACGCGCAGAAGACGAACTTCAGTGCTGGAGACGTCGCCGAGCTGGAGTTCTACATCGCGCGCTTTGGGGCTGCGGGAGTGCCCTCGTCGCTGATCGATCTGCTCAGCCGCCCTGCATCGGCGACACGCATCGGCGGCAACACGACTGTGCTGGCGGCGAAGTAGCCGTCTTCTCACGAGCAAACGTGAAAGCGGCGGAGAAGACGTTACATCATCCTCTCCGCCGCTCATTGAGCCCGCTTTGCTACTGCGGGCTGGCTGTCGCAGCCGCGGTCTCCTCACCGCGCACCGCCATGTTTCATGTCGAGTGCTGCTTAAGGATTTCCTTTTTCGCTGGAGCCGCTGCCCCGGGAGCTTCCGCTCTGCGAGCCTGACGATCCGGAGGATCCAGAAGACTTACCGGATGTCCCGCTTTCATTCGACTGTTGTGAGGTCTTGTTTCCGCTCATCCCGGAGGACGAACTACGACCCGACGGTTCCTGGTTGCTCTTGTTTTTCTGCTGATCCATCTCTCGATCGTGTGATGCCATAGGTTGACTCCTCATCAACTTCAGCGGGCGATTATCCGTCCGCCACACCATAGGAGAG
>DASYBN010000508.1:0-4764 GCA_036500785.1 Acidobacteriaceae bacterium | reverse complement strand
TCGACGATGGCGAAGGGAACGTCCAGCATCTTCGCGAGCGTCTGGGCCATGAGGGTCTTGCCGGAGCCCGTCGGGCCGACGAGCAGGATGTTCGACTTCGCGAGCTCTACATCACCCGTGCGCGAACGGTTCTTCTGGATGCGCTTGTAGTGGTTGTAGACCGCGACCGCGAGCTTCTTCTTGGTGGTGTCCTGGCCGATGATGTACTCGTCGAGGAATGCCTTGACCTCAGCGGGCTTGGGCAGATGTGCGGGAGCTGTGCCGGGCTGCGCTTCGCTCTTGTCATCTTCGAGGATGGAGTTGCAAACGCCGACGCACTCGTCGCAGATGTAGGCGCGCGGATAATCCGAAGGTGATGAGATGAGCTTGGCCACGGCGTCCTGCGACTTATGGCAGAACGAGCAGCGAAGGGAATCGTCCGAGCCCCGAGAGGTCTTCATATACGAGAGCAGCTCCTTGGAGCACCGCTGCCGGGGAGAGCGCGGACACTCATAGCAACCCCCTCAGTCTACACCGGAGACGCCGGTGCAAACGTCACGTCCGTGCCATGAGTAGGTTACTTGAGTACGGGTGTCGACACCGGTACGGGGCACACACGTGCGGGGAAGAGTCATGAGGCCGAGCCAAGGAGGCACGACCTCACGGATGTGTACCAGAGGTAACGAAAAAGCTGCTGTAAAACCTTTTACTTCGACAGATGAGCGACGGCTTTCGACGTGTGCTCGGCGAGGAAGGCGTCGAGTGTGGTCTGGCCCTGATTGATGGCGCTGGTACCGCCGGCGAGGTAGATGTCCACGTCCTTGATCCCGATGAAGCCGAGGATGAAGCGGATGTACGGCGAGAAAAAGTCCGCCTTTTCCATATACGCGCCGGGGCCATAGGTGCCCATGCTGGCCATCACGATGCGTGCCTTCTTGCCGGTGGCGAGGCCCTCGTATTTGTCGTTGAAGGTGCGGCCGAGGCGGACGATGTGGTCGACCCAGCCCTTGAGCGCGGCGGGAATATTGAAGTTGAACATCGGGCTGCCGATCAGGATCTCGTCGGCGGCGAGGACCTCGTCGACGAGCTCGTTGGAGACGGCGATGGCGGCCTGCTGCTCGGGCGTGTGCTGGTCAGGGGTGGAATAGGCAGCCACGATCCAGGGCAGGTCCACGAACGGCAGAGGCTTGTGCGAGAGGTCGCGATAGATGACCTTGCCGCCCGGGTTGTCCTTCTTCCACTGGTCGGCGACGGCCTTGCTGAGGTGGCGCGAGACGGAGTAGTCGCCGCGCGGGCTGACATCGAGATGAAGCAGAGTAGGCATAAAGATCTCCTGAGGTTGACGCACGATTGTTCGACAGGCGTCGAACCGTCTACGGAATGGATGAGCGTCGCGGAGGATGCGATGCAAGGAACGTGCAAATAAAATGGCGCCGGCCGAAGCCGACGCCTATTGTGATGCGGACCACCGAACGCTAGGTGCGCGGACGATCGATGATGTCGTCGATAATGCCGTATTCCTTGGCCTGCTGGGGCGTCATGATGAAGTCGCGTTCCACGTCGCGTTCGATGCGCTCCAGCGGCTGGCCGGTGTTCAGCGCCATCAGCTTGTTGGTGAGCTCGCGGATGCGCAGGATCTCGCGCGCGTGGATGTCGATGTCCGTTGCCTGTCCCTGCAGACCACCCATGGATGGCTGGTGAATCAGGATGCGCGAGTTGGGCAGCGTGAAGCGCTTGCCCTTCTTGCCAGCCATCAGCAGGAACGCGCCCATGGATGCCGCCTGGCCGATGCAGAAGGTAACGACATCGTTCTTGATGTACTGCATCGTGTCGTAGATCGCGAGACCAGCGGAGATGGAGCCCCCCGGCGAGTTGATGTAGAGCTGGATGTCCTTTTCGGGGTCCTCGCCCGAGAGGAAGAGAAGCTGCGCGATGATGAGGTTGGCAACGTTGTCGTCGATCGGTGTGCCGAGGAAGATGATGTTGTCGCGCAGCAGACGGCTGTAAATGTCGTAGGAGCGTTCGCCCCGGCTCGTCTGCTCGAGCACCATCGGTATGAGTCCCATAGCTCTCTCTTTCTTGTGCTGCGTGCTCAGAATAACGCTACGCGCTGAGGATGTGGGGAGGGTAAGCCGGGTGGGCAACCCACGTTGGTGTGGGTCCGGTACCCCACTCATCGCAAGCGATGAATGGAGCACCCGATTGTGGAGCGATTACGCCGCGAGCTTCTCGAAGAGCACGGAGCCGGTCTTCTCGCGACGAAGCTGTTCGCGGATGCGGTTCAGTGTGCCGTCGTCGGTCAGCCGCTTGCGAAGCGACTCGAGGGGCTCGCGCTGCTGCAGCGAGAGCATCAGCAGTTCGCGCTCCATCTCGTCGTCGGAGACGGTGATGTTCTCGCGCTCGGCGATTGTGTCGAGCAGCAGGGAAGCCTTCACCTCGTTGATTGCCTGGTCGCGCTGGGCTCCACGCAACCGCGCAAAATCCAGCTGCCGCATCGCGTCCGAGGTCATGCCCTGCTGCGCCAGCGCACGCAGACCGCGCTCGAGGCGCGCATCGATCTGCTGCTGCACGAAGGTCTCGGGAACGGGGAACTGGTACTTCGCGATGAGCTCGTCGAGCATCTGGTCGCGAGCCTGGGTCTCGAGCGCATTCTTCTTGCGCGCGGCGAGGCGCTCGCGCAGCTTGGTTTCGAAGTCGCCCCAGCTCTCGTAGTTGCCGAGCTGCTTGGCGAACTCGTCGTCGCGCTCCGGATAGGTCTTCTTCTTGATGGCCTTGACTGTTACGTCGTAGCTGACGGTCTTGCCGGCGAGGCGTTCATCGGTGAACTCCGGCGGATAACTGGCCTCGAACGTCAACTCCTGGCCGACCTTCGCTCCGCGCAGCGCATCGGTGAAAGCCTGCACGGTGTTCTTGCCGCCAATCTCGAGCAGCGCATCCTCGCCGCTCAACTCAGGCTGCTGCGTCTTGTTCTCGACGCCATCTTCGGTGACCGTCTGGGCAAGATCCTGCACGTTGCCCTTGAAGCTGATCTCGGCCCAGTCGCCATCGGCGAGCGCACGGTCTTCCTCGACGGGCTCAACTGTCGCGTGGTGATCGAGCACGGCATCGAGCTCGGCCTGATACTCCTCATCCGTCAGCGAAGCGTCCGGCTTCTGCACGGAGATGCTGTCGTAACCCTCCACGTTGATCCCGGGCAGCACCTCGAAGGTCGCCTTGAACTTCAGCGGTTGGCCCTCGAAGAGCTGCAGCTCGGAAACCTGCGGCTGCGAGATGGGGTTCAGCTTCTGCTGCTCAAGCGCGTGGCGGAACTTATCGGAGACGAGCGACTCCAGTACCTCCTGCCGCACTTCCTTCGCGAAGCGCGACTTGATGAGCGACTCCGGCACCTTGCCCGCGCGGAAGCCCGGAATGCGCGCCATCTTGGCGTAGCGGCGCGTCACCTGGCGGAAGGCCTTATCGACGTCAGCCGCCGGCGCCTCGACCTCAATGGAGCGCGTCAGCTCCGGGTTGAGCGTCGGGGCAGGCTCATGATGATGGTGCTCATGACCGGCGTGGTCGTGGTCGTGATCATGGCCGTGCTCGTGCTGGGCCTCGGCGCTTACAGCCTCGGGGGTCGCAGCAAATGTCTCTTCGTTAGTGGTCTCAGTGGGGCTCAAAATTGTCTCTCAGTGGGAAAGTAGTGGGAAAGTAAGGGAAGCAGTGAAAATGGAGCTTTTCGTATCTCCATTGCGCGAGGGCTTGCGCGCTGGCAGCTTCCGCTGGTCCTTAGCAAGGATACGAGGCGGCGGCTGTGAGGGTCAAACCGGGTAGAGCAGAAAGTGACCGCCTTCCGCTCTACTGCGGGTTCGCGGGATTCAGGATTGTCGAGGTCGGGTTATTCGCCGTGGGCGGCAAGGGCGGCGTTGCGAGCGAGAAGATCTCAAGACGAACATGCCACTGCAGGCTTTCGCCGGGCTGCAGGTTGACGATACCTGTGTCGTCAGGGTTGGCCCACTCGTGGCCGAACGGGTCGTCCACGTTGGTATCCGGCTCGATGGAGAGCCACCGCGTTCCCGCGGGTGCCACGACCCGCAGAAACTTGATGCTCGCCGTCAGCGGAATCAGCCGCAGGCCGTAGCCCGCTGCGGGAAACTGAATCTCCGCGATCGGACCGTCGCCCAGCAATCCGCTCTGCAGGTTGGTGTACGTATCGTTGTAGCTGACGTCATCCAGGCGGGTTCCGCGCGCGCGGATCAGGTCCGATGTGGTTCCTGCAGTCGGAGCCGTCTTACCCGACGGCAGATTCGTGCGGCGATCGATCTCTACCTTGGTGATCGACGGGATCACGACCCGCACATCGGATCGGTCACCATGGATGGCGAATACAGGATGCCAGCCGATCCCGGCGGGTGTGGGCACCTGCCCGGTGTTCTGTTCCGTGACGGTCAGATCGAGGGCTCTGCCGGCAAGCTCCGTGCGGACGGTGATATCCATCATCGAGGGCCAGGCGCCCCCAAACGAGCCCACGTGATAGATCGCGGTTGCGGCCTGCCCGTCAGGAATGGTGTCCGTGCTGATGTTGTCCGCGGGCCGGTCCAGCATCAGGCCCATCGAGGAGAGTGTGCTGCCGAACCGGGCCGGCGGGAAGGTGATGCGCTCGCCGTTCCAGACGCTTTCGAGCGTGGAAGCGCTCGACGTGGGCGAGCCGGTCAGGCGTCCTGCCCAGGGCGCGAGAACGGCTCCGCCGAAGGTTGCGCTGACGCTTCCGTTGGCATCCTCGCCGGCGCCCGTCAACACACGGGTCGC
>DASYBN010000507.1:0-2689 GCA_036500785.1 Acidobacteriaceae bacterium | reverse complement strand
GCCGGTGAGCTCGCAGATCATGGTCTGGAACTCGAAGATGGCCTGCAGAGTGCCCTGCGTGATCTCTGGCTGGTAGGGCGTGTAAGAAGTGAGGAACTCGCCGCGCTGCACCAGCGCATCGATCACAACGGGGCGGTAGTGGCGATAGGCGCCGGCACCAAGAAAGCTCGCGTAGCCATTGGCGTTTTGCGCGGCGGCCTCCTTGAAGTAATCGACGATCTCGGACTCGCCCATCTGGCGGGGAATATCGAGGTCGCGCGCGAGGCGATATTCGGCCGGGATGCTGGCGAAGAGGTCGTCGATGGAGGATGCGCCGATCTCGCGGAGCATGCTCTCGCGTTCGGCGTCGGATTTGGGCAGATAGCGCATGTTTCTTCCTTCTACTTAGAGCGCGTTCTTCGACGCAGGCGATCTATTCCAACCGCAAGAGAGATCTCGGCGAATACATCGCCGAACACCTCTAGGAGCTTAACTAGCATCAGTGCGCGTCTCTTCCTTGATATAGGTCTCGTACTGAGCGTTCGAGAGCAGGTCGCCGGCGTCGGCGGCGTGGGCGATCTCGACTTTCATAATCCACGCGCTGTGCGCGCCAGTGTTGATTTTCTCAGGCGACGAGGTGAGTTCCTCGTTGACCGCGGTGACTTTGCCGGAGACGGGCGAGTACAGGTCGGAGACAGCTTTGACGGATTCGACGCTGCCGAAGACCTTGCCCTTCTCGACCGACGAGCCGACCTTGGGCAGATCGACAAAGACGATATCGCCGAGCGAGTTCTGCGCGTAATCGGTGATGCCGATCTTGCCCTCTTTGCCGGAAAGCTCAATCCATTCGTGTTCTTTTGTGTACTTATAAGTGGCGGGATAGTCCATGGCTGTCGTTCAACCTCTCTGGATGTGTTGTTTCTCAAAGACAATTGTAGGGGCTACGCCTGCTTCTTCTGCCTCTTATAGAACGGCGTCGGCACAACCACTGCTTTGACGGGTTGATTGCGGATTTCGACGCTGATTTCCGTGCCGGGCGCGGTGAATTCCATCGGTAGATGCGCCAGCGCGATGTTCTTCTTCAAAAAGGGCGCGGGCGAGCCGGAAGCGACGGTGCCGACTCTCCTGCCATCAGGCGAAAGGACGGCGTAACCGTCGCGCGCGATGCCGCGCTCGATCATTTCCAGACCGGCCAGCTTGCGCTTCGGGCCGCCGGCGGCGCGGACAGCTTCAAGCGCGTCGCGCCCGACGAAGTCGCCCTTGTCGAGCTTGGCGTAGCGGTCCAAACCAGCCTCGAAGACGTTGATCTCGTCCGAAATCTCGTGGCCGTAGAGTGCCATGGCGGATTCGAGTCGAAGCGTGTTGCGCGCGCCCAAGCCGCAGGGCAGGATGCCGAATTCGCGGCCCGCTTCGAGCACCTCGTTCCAAACCCGCTCGCTGGTGGGCACGTCGGAGGGGACGTATATCTCGAACCCGTCCTCGCCGGTGTAGCCGGTGCGGGCGATGAGCGTGTTGGGCAGGCCACAGACGGTACCCCAGGTGAACCAATAGTTCTTGATTCCATCGAGGTCGCGGTCGGTGAGCTTGCGCATGACGTCGACGGCCTTGGGGCCCTGGATGGCGAGTTGCGTGTAGTAGTCCGAGTAGTCGGAGACGTGCACGCCCTGCATGCGGCCGACGTTCTGGCGCACCCAATTGACATCCTTCTCGCGCGTGCCGGCGTTAATGACCAGCAGATAGTCGTTCTCGGAGAGCTTGTGGACAATGACGTCGTCCACGAAGGTGCCGTTGGGATAGAGGAGCGCGGAGTAGTGCGCCTGGCCCTCCTTTAGCTTCGAGGCGTCGTTCATGGAGATGTGCTGAACGGCAGCGAGCGAGCTGGGACCGCGAAGCTGGATGTCGCCCATGTGACTTACATCGAAGACACCGACGCCGGTGCGCACGGCCATGTGCTCGGCGATGAGGCCGGAGTACTCAACCGGCATCTCCCAGCCGTCGAAGTCGACCATCTTGGCGCCGAGGCTGCGGTGGGTGGCATTCAGTGCGGTCTTGTGGAGTGCTGGGGTCGCGGCGGCGGTGGACACGGTGCAGGAGTCCTTTGGGCAGGGTTGGCGAACTGTCTAGGGTAGCACCGCCGGGGCCTCGCTCTGTGCTCAGAGGGCAAGTTGCGTGAGGAAGAACCGGATTCTTACCAGGCTCATCTCGATGTCGCTGGTCAGGGCCGCGGTTCCAGCTTTCTCCAGGATGGACAGCAGCGTGTTGAGCGCTGCGGCGATGATCTGCAGCTTCGGCCGGGGGGAGAGGAGCTGCGCAATCGCCGTGGCGATTTCCGCTTCGGCCTCGGCGATGTCATCGGCAGAGAGGCGGATCTTCAGCAAGCGGATCTTCAGCGACGAGAGGATGTCGGGGAGATCGTTCGCCTGGAAGAAAGACATTTCGGCACGGGCCGCCACGGCTGGCTCGTACGAGGCTATTTTCCTCTCTTCGGCGCGAGCGGACCCCGCGGCGGCAACCTCCTTTTTGAACTCTTCCGGGTCGAGTCCAATGGCTTCGCAGATGTTCTTCAGCTCCAGCGCTACGAGCTCATCGCTGTCTTTGTTTGTGTCGATGAAGCGGCTGGGTAGGCCCCGGGGGTCTGCTGAGGGGCTGTCGGGTTTGGTGTGGAGGACGCCGAGGAGCTCGGCGCCCAGGGTCTCGATGGCGGCAGTGT
>DASYBN010000506.1:0-6361 GCA_036500785.1 Acidobacteriaceae bacterium | reverse complement strand
GAGCGGTTTCGCGAGACGGTGAGTGCGCTGAACGCGGCGAAGGCGAGCGTGGAAGATGCGGCGGCGACGCTGCGGGATTTTGCGGGCGATGTGACGGCGTCGCCGGAGCGGCTCGGCGAGATCGAGGATCGGCTCGCGGCGTTGGAGCGGCTGAAGCGGAAGTACGGGGCGGGCTCCGGAGCAACAGGCTTGGCGCAGGTGATTGCGTTTGGCGAAGAGGTGAGCGGGAAGCTGGAAGAGCTGGAAAACCGCGAGGCGCGGCTGAAGGAACTGGAGGCGGAGCTGGCGGTTGTGGCGAAGACGTACAGGGATGCGGCGCGGCGATTGAGCGAGCAGCGTGGGGCGGCGGCGAAGAAGCTGGCGAAGCTCGCGGAGAAGCAGATCAACGAGCTGGCGATGAATGCGCGGTTTGCGGTCGAGGTTGCCGCCGAAGAGGCGGAGTCGCACTGGACGGCGAGCGGGTGGGATCGCGTGGAGGCGAAGATCGCGACCAATCCTGGGGAGCCGATGAAGCCGCTGGAAGAGATTGCGTCGGGCGGTGAGATGAGTCGGGTGATGCTGGCGCTGAAGGTCGCGGTGGAGGAAGGTGCGTCGGCGAGCAAGAAGCGCAAGACCGTGCTTCCTCGGACGCTGGTGTTTGATGAGATTGATATTGGGATTGGCGGGCGCGCGGCGGAGGCGGTCGGGCAGAAGCTGAAGGCGCTGGCGCGGGGGCAGCAGGTGATCTGCATCACGCATCTGCCGCAGATTGCGGCGTTTGCGGACCAGCACTTTTTGATCGAGAAAACGGAGCGGCGCGGACGGACGCAGACGGGTGTGCGGCGGATGGAGCAGGCGGAGCGCGTGGAGGAGATTGCGCGGATGCTGTCGGGGGCGAGTTTGACGGAGACGTCGCGAAGGCATGCGGAGCAGATGCTGGCGCAGAGCCGGTAGGGCGGCGCGGCGATTGAGCGACGAGGCTTGAGCAGCAGATTCCGTGCGGAAATGACAGACAGAAAAGCAAAGGCAACGGGATTGGTCGTGCAAGCAACCCGGCGGCTGGGGTTCCTGTCTGAAGACAGCAGGTTTTGGGAGGGGAAGTATGGCCGAGGCCAAGAAGTGCGCGCACGCGAGCTGCAGCTGCATCTGCACCGACGGGAAGAAGTACTGCTCACAAATGTGTGAGGATTCGGCCGGCAAGACAACTCTGGCCTGCCACTGTCCGCATGACGGCTGCTCGGGCCACGTGTAGGAGGCAAGGCGGAGATGGCTGCTGCTGAGCGGGAGCAGATGGCAATGCTCAGCGAGGCCCTGACGGTGGCTGAGCGGCAGCGTGGTTGCACCGTTCATGGTTCACCCCGAGGGGTGCTTCAGAGCCCCGACAGGCGTATACTGGAAGACGTGTCCAGCCCCGTCGCCACGCCCATCAATACAGAGCTTTCTACATCCAGCCCAGCCGCCAAGCGCATCCTGCTGCTGAAGCCGCGCGGCTTCTGCGCCGGGGTGGTGCGGGCGATCGATATCGTGCAGATTGCGCTCGAGACGTTCGGCGCGCCGATCTATGTGCGCAAGGAGATCGTTCATAACAGCTATGTGGTGAACGATCTGGCGCAGAAGGGCGCGATCTTCGTCAACGAGTTGGACGAAGTGCCTCAGGGCGCAAGGGTTATCTATTCGGCGCACGGCGTTTCGCCGGCGGTGAAGGCGTCGGCCAAGGAACGCGGCCTGAAGGTCATTGATGCGACCTGCCCGCTGGTCACCAAGGTGCACATGGAGGCGATCAAGTTCTCCAAGCAAGGATATTCGCTGGTACTGGTGGGCCATCGCGACCACGAAGAGGTTGAAGGCACGCAGGGCGAAGCGCCGGACGTGACGCAGGTGGTTTCGACGGTTGAGGAAGTGGAGTCGCTGGTGGTACCCGACCCGAACAAGGTGGCCTACCTGACACAGACGACGCTCTCGCTGGACGAGGCGGGCACGATGATCGACGCGCTGAAGAAGCGCTTCCCGAACATTGCAGGGCCGCATGCGCAGGACATCTGCTATGCGACCGAGAATCGCCAGACGGCAGTGAAGAACGTGGCGCACGGAGCCGATGTGGTGCTGGTGGTGGGTTCGCGCAACAGCTCGAATTCGAACCGGCTGGTCGAGGTTTCGCGCAACCTGGGGACGAGCTCGTATCTGATTGACAAGGCCGACGACATTCAGCCGGAGTGGCTGGAGGATGCGGCCAGCGTGGCGATTACGGCGGGTGCATCCGCGCCGGAGATCCTGGTGCAGGATGTAGTGCTGTTCTTGCAGGGCAAGGGCTATGGCTCGGTCGAAGAGGTTGAGGTGATGCCGGAGAACGTCCGGTTTGGACTTCCGCCGGAGATTGTGCAGGCGATTGCAGCGGCGCCGAAGGCGTCGGCGGCGGGCGCGTAGGCAAACCCAGAGCGGCGGCCGTTGAATCAGGCGGGCGTCACAACGAAGAGCAGCTGTGAAGGCTGTTTTGGTTGAAGCAAATAGACAACGAATGAGTACATCTCCCCGAGAGACGAAAGGACCGGCGCAGCCGAGATTCGGTCGCCTGGACCTTGCGATGGATCGCGTGCGCGACGGCATACAGCGCGCGGCGGACTGGCTGCTGAGCAAGCAGCACGAAGATGGATACTGGTGCGGCGAGCTCGAGGCCGACGTCATGCTCGAGGCCGACTACATCTTCATGCATACGCTGCTGGGCACGGGCGATCCGGGACGATTGCAGCGCGCGGCGAACGAGATCCTGCGCCAGCAGAATGAGGACGGCGGATGGAGCCTGTATCCGGGTGGGCCCTCGAATGTGAACTACGGGGTGAAGTGCTATCTTGCGCTGAAGCTGATGGGCTATAAGGCCGATGACGCGGTGATGGTGCGGGCGCGCGAGAAGGTGCTGCAGCAGGGCGGCGTGGTGCAGTGCAATACGTTCACCAAGATCTACCTGTGCTCGCTGGGCCAGTACGACTACGATGCGGTGCCGGCGGTTCCGCCGGAGATCGTGCTGTTTCCGAAGTGGTTTTACTTCAACATCTATCAGATCAGCGCATGGTCGCGGGCGATCCTGGTGCCGCTGTCGATCATCTACGCGACCAAGCCGTTCAAGAAGCTGCCGGAAGATCAGAGCATCGACGAGCTGTTTGTCGGCGGACGCAAGAACTCGAACCTGCACCTGCGCTGGGACACGAAGCACTGGATCTCGTGGCGCAACTTCTTTCTGTTTCTTGACCGCATGACGCACTGGTTTGAGCGCGTGCATGTTCGGCCGCTGCGCAAGGTCGCGATCAAGCATGCGGAGAAGTGGATGCTCGATCACTTCGAGCGCTCCGACGGTCTCGGCGCGATCTACCCGGCCATGCTGAATGCGATCGTGGCACTGCGCTGCCTGGGCTACAGCTTTGACGATCCGCAGATGATTCGGGCGATGGACGAGTTCGAGAGGCTGGGCATTGATTGCCCGAACGGCGAGCCTGGATATCCGACGCCGACGTTCCGGATGCAGCCGTGCTTCTCGCCGGTGTGGGATACGGCGCAGGTGCTCTCGACGATAGGCGAATGCGGTCTCGCACGAACCGATCCGCGGATGGTCAAGGCGGCGGACTGGCTGCTCTCGAAGGAGATTCGTTACAAGGGCGACTGGTCGCACAATGTGAAGATCGCCGACCCGAGCTGCTGGTGCTTCTTCTACAACAACGATCATCAGCCGGACGTGGACGATACCGGCGAGGTGCTGCTGGCGCTGAAGGCGGTCGACAACCCGCGCGAGCGTTACCAGTACGAGGTGACACAGCGCGCGATCGAGTGGGTCTTTGCGATGCAGTGCAAGAACGGCGGATGGGCGTCGTTCGACAAGGACAACACGAAGAAAATCTTCGAGTCGATTCCGTTTGCCGATCACAACGCGATGATCGATCCACCGACGGTGGACATCACCGGCAGGCTATTGGAGATGCTGGCGAACTACGGCTACACGCGGCGCGATAAGCGCATCGAGAAGGCCGTTCAGTTCATCCTTAAGGAGCAGGAGTCCGACGGAAGCTGGTTCGGGCGCTGGGGTGTGAACTACCTCTACGGGACGTTCCTTGTGCTGCGTGGCTTGGAGGCGATGGAGTTCGGATATCTGGAGCCGGCGGTGCAGCAGGCAGCGGAGTGGATTCGTATGGTGCAGAATCCGGACGGCGGATGGGGCGAGACGGCGGGGACGTATGACGATCCGTCGCAGCGCGGTGTTGGGCCGTCGACGCCGTCGCAGACCGCGTGGGCACTGCTGGGTCTGCTGGCGGCGAACGACACACGGTCGGACTCGGTGGCGAAGGGAATCCGCTGGCTGGTTGAGCGGCAGCATGAGGACGGAAGCTGGGATGAGCTGATGCCCGGTCGGAACGGCGAGAGTTATTACACGGGCACGGGATTCCCGCGGGTGTTTTATCTGGGCTACCACTTGTACAAGCAATACTTCCCGCTGCTGGCGCTGAGTACGTATGAGAAGGCGATGACGCGGGAGCAGCAAGAGGAAGCAGCGGCGTAGACACAGATTGCGCGTTGAACTTTGGAGGATTTGAGAAATGGCTGTACCGGTATCACAGGCTTGGACAGTTGCGACGTACGTCCTGAAGCAGAAGCTTTCGGGGCGCAAGCGGTATCCGCTGGTGCTGATGCTGGAGCCGCTGTTTCGCTGCAACCTGGCGTGCGCGGGCTGCGGCAAGATTCAGTATCCGCCGCACATTCTGAAGGCGCAGCTGACGCCGGAGCAGTGCTTCAAGGCCGCGGAAGAGTGCGGCGCGCCGATGGTATCGATCCCCGGTGGTGAGCCGCTGCTGCATCCGCAGATGCCGGAGATTGTCGCCGGCCTGGTCGCGCGCAAGAAGTACGTGTACATGTGCACGAATGCGCTGCTGCTGAAGGAGAAGCTGCATCTCTTCACCCCATCAAAGTACCTGAGCTTCTCGGTGCATCTTGACGGCGAGAAGGAGCACCACGATTTCGCGGTGTGCCGCGAGGGCGGATGGGACATCGCGATGGAGGGCATTACGGCCGCTGTGGCTGCGGGCTTCCGCGTGACGACGAACACGACGCTCTTCGATGGAGCGGATCCTAATTCAGTGCGCCGGCATTTTGATCAGCTGATGGAGGCGGGTGTCGAGTCGATGATGGTGAGCCCGGGCTACACGTACGACAAGGCTCCGGACCAGCAGCACTTTCTCGGGAAGGCAAGGTCGCGCAAGCTGTTTCGGATGATTTTGTCGAACCGCAAGAAGAGCTGGGAGTTCAACACGCATCCGCTGTTCAGCGAATACCTGATGGGCAAGCGAGACTTCGAGTGCACGCCGTGGGGCATGCCGGCGTACTCGATTTTTGGATGGCAGAAGCCTTGCTACCTGCTGCAGGACGGCTACGCGGACACGTACCAGGAGCTGCTGGACGCGACCGAGTGGGCGAACTACGGCGCGAAGAGCGGCAATCCTCAGTGCGCGAACTGCATGGTGCACTCGGGCCATGAGGCGAGCGCGGTGGATTACAACTTCGGGTCGTTGAAGGGATTCATCACGACGGCGAAGAAGTACATGTTCCCGTCGATGTATGAGGACGAAGGCGCGATGAAGATGCTGAACGAGTGGCAGCCTGCCGGACATGGGCCGCTGGTGCAGATTGCCGACGCGCCGACTGCGGTAGTTGTGACGACGTCCGTGAACGAGAATCTGACCAGCGTGGCGGGAGACTGACGATGTCCACCGCACAGCAGGAGCACGGGAAGATCGAGCAGTTGCAGCACGCGAGCCAGGATGAGCTTGAAGTGATGGCCGGGCGCGAGCGCGAGAACCTGGAGGGATGGGTTCCGGAGCTGGCGGGCGAGCAGGAGATTCGCGAGGCGCTCGAGAAGGCGTTCGACTATCGCGGCGATATCACGATCACGCGGCGCGATGGCTCGGTGGTCGAGGGATATCTGTACGACCGGCGTGATGGCAAGACGCTCGCGGACTCGGTGGTGCGGATCATTCCGACTCCGAAAGAAGGCGCGCCGACGGAGCGACTGATGATTCCGTACAGCGATGTGGCGGCGCTGAGGTTCTCGGGACGCGACACGGCCGCGGGCAGGAGCTTCGATGCGTGGGTGAAGAAGTATTGGGAGAAGAAGGCCGCGGGCGAGAAGAATATTGGCATCGAAGCGGAGAAGCTCGACTAGAGCATGCGGCTCTTTCTCACGGGTGCGACGGGCTTTGTGGGGTCGCATGTGGCGCGGATTGCGGCGGAGCAGGGCGCGGAGCTTCGGCTGCTGACGCGTAGAACTTCACGAACGGAAAGTCTGCCGAAGGGCGCAGAGCTGGTGCAGGGAGATCTGCGCGAACCGGCGAAGCTTGCGGCAGCG
>DASYBN010000505.1:0-1854 GCA_036500785.1 Acidobacteriaceae bacterium | reverse complement strand
GAAGTACTTTTCGATGTAGGCCTTCGCGGTGCGCTGGTCAATGTTCAGCTGCGCCGCGAGGCCGAACGGCGAGATGCCGTAGACGATCCCGAAGTTGACGGCCTTGGCGCGGGCGCGTGTCTCTTTGCTCATCGTCGCGGGTTCCTCTTCAAAGATCTCGGCAGCCGTGAGGGTATGAATGTCCTTTCCGGTGCGATAGGCATCGAGGAGCAGCGGATCCTGCGAGAAGTGCGCCATCAGGCGGAGCTCGATCTGCGAGTAGTCGGCCGACATGAGGAGATTGCCGGGCGCGGCAATGAACGCCGCACGGATTTCGCGACCGACTGCAGTGCGGATGGGAATGTTCTGCAGGTTGGGGTTCGTGGACGAGAGGCGACCGGTGGCGGTCCCGACTTGATTGAACGTGGTGTGGATGCGCTGGGTCGCGTCGGCGAGAAGCGGGAGCGCGTCGAGATAGGTGCCTTTGAGCTTGGAGAGCTGGCGGTGCTCGAGCACATCGCTGACGATGGGGTAATCGGGCGCGAGGTCTTCAAGCACGTCCTGCGCAGTGGAGACGACTTTGCCCTTGCCGTACTTGAGCGGCTTGGGCAGGTTCATCTTGTTAAAGAGAACATCGCCGAGCTGCTTGGGACTAGCCACATTGAATCGATGACCTGAAGCAGCGTAGATGCGCTCGGCGAGATCGTCGATCTGGATGCCGAGGCGAGTGGATTGCTCGCGCAGGAGGCCGGGATCAATGCGGACGCCGACCTGCTCCATGCGAAGGAGCACGGGAACGAGCGGAAGGTCTATGTGGTGGTAGACGTCGATCAGGGCGGACTGCTCGTTGAGTTCTGGAGTCCTGGTTGCGATCGGTTGCGCTTTCGCCTTCTTCGCGGATTTCTTTGCGGGTTTGTGCGCGTCCCCGAAGAGCATCTCAGAGGTCACCGCACCGCCGAGCTCGGGCTGATCAGCGGGGATGTTGTGATCGACGGGTGAGGACTCGGCGAGCTGCTCGCTGAGCACAGAAGCCAGGCGCGCGATGGCGGCCGCGGCTTCGGGCAGGCGCTTCGGGTCGGCGGGGTTCTCCTTCGTGCGCTGATGGAGAAGCGCGCGGCTGGTGGTGCGCGCGGCGAGATCGACCAGCGTGTGCGAGCCGTGCGTGGGATTCAGCAGATAGCTCTCAAGCATCACGTCCGTGATCGGTCCGCCCAGCGTGACACTGTGCGGTTCGAGCGCGCGAATGACAGCCTTCAGATCGTGCACCCGCTTGGGAAGACTCGCGTCGGTGAGAGCTCCGCGGAGGCCGGGAGTGTCGAGAGAGACTTCAATGGCATGCGCAGGAGTGACGGCAAGGCCCAGGTGGCACGCGGGATCGGGTGCGGTCGCAGATTGGTTCGAGGCGCTTCCGTCTGACGCACCGGTCTCGCTCGCAGCGATGCCAAAAAGCGACATCGTTTGCGCGGGCTCTGGCTCGATCTCGGTTTCGATGTCGGGGTTGGCGTTGGGGTCCGCGGGTTCGGCGGCGGACTCTTCTGCGATTGTCTGTGCCGTTTCAGCGAGTGCTATCGCGAGATGTCCCTGCTGGCGGGCTTCTGCAAGCAACGCGGCAAGCTCGTCGGCGGATGCGTTGAGCGTGTAGGCCGTCGGTGCCGCGTCCGCGTCGGGCGCGAGCTCTTTGAGAAGCGTTGTGAACTCGAGCTCGGTAAACAGTGCGCGCGCCGCGGCTGCGTCGACAGGCTGCGTTCGCATCGCGTCGAGATTCGCCTGAATGGGCACGGCCGTGTCAATCGTGACGAGCTCCTTCGAGAGCAGGATGTTTTCTCGATTGTTGGCCAGCGATTCGCGGTAGGTCTTGCGCTTGATCGCATCCGG
>DASYBN010000504.1:0-7889 GCA_036500785.1 Acidobacteriaceae bacterium | reverse complement strand
CGAAGGGGTCGTCAGGATGCGCGGTCTCGCGCTCGCGGTATCGGTTTTGCAGGCCGGCGAGCAGCTCGGGATGGACCATCTGTTCGTCGCGGGCGGTGGCAATCCAGAGATTGTAGGGCTCGACTTCGCGCGGATAGAGATCCATCAACTTCGAGAGGACCTGCTGTTTGCGTTCGATCCGGGCGTCGTAGGCCAGACGATTGAACTCGGGCGAGTTCAGCCGATCTTTGACGATCTTGCGGATGGCGGACGGCGCCTCGCAGCCGGGCAAGGAAGGCTGACCGGCCCCCGCGGCGGGTGGCAGAAGCAAAAGTAACAGTAGAAGAGCGGAAGAAGAACGCTGCATGGAGGCCTCCCCGATGGGGCCACTGTCCGCCCCTCGCCGGCAGACGTAATGTTTCGTACTCTGCAGGTAGCTTGTCAAGGAAACTTGAGAAGCCTACAGTGCAGATTCACTGTTCCCCTTTGCGAATGCATAAAAACTCAGAAGAAAAAGGTGAGCACCCTAGTTTAGGTTTGCCATTGAGTCCCCGTCCGTTCAGAGCTGCATGCAATTTAAGATAATCGCGGCAGTCCTATTCGCCTGTATCCATCCAACGAGTGTTAGCCTCACCCGGGGCGAACTCCAAACGGACCGACCATGCATCGATGGCATAAGCGCTTTTCCTGATAAGCGTGAACTCGACTCTGCTCCGGTAACTGCTTGAATGCGATCTAAATCGCCCCCCAACATAGATACATTCCGGGCCGGCGTGTTTAGGAGAGCCATTCTACATCCACAGGATCGGGGAAACAGTTGTGGCCGTATCACCTGCTACTCGGAAGTAATCCACTTTGCCATAAAACAGGCTACCCGGACAGTTGCCAGTCCAAGTGGACGATTAGCCGACTACACAGACAAGAAGATTACTTCCGGGTTGCCGACCACTCGCCCGGAACTCGGGAAGGGAGCCGTTCGTGCCTCAATGAGCGATTTGCCCTGAATGCGTCAGTCCAGAATCCAACTGTCGAATTTCAGGAGACGCGATGAAGAAGGCAAAGCACGAGCGGTTAAGGACCTTGCGGTTATAGGTGTTGCATCAGTGGGCGAGAGTATCTTTTCTGCACGTCCCAGCGTCACGCTGTAGAAAAGGTACTGCCGGTGTGGCTTGATGCAGCAAACTCACTATCTACACCAGCAATGATCGCGTGCAACGCACCGGGGGTGAATCGAGAGTGGGCGCGCTGCAGTACCTCGGTTCCCTTGGCGATGACATCCATCACGGTCTTGCGTCCCGCCAACCGGCTGGCCAGCAGTGCGTCTAGCCATAGCGTGTACGCCTCGGCTGGGTCGGAGTCGACATCGGCGAGCGCAGCGAGGCTCAGCGCCTTTGTGCGCATCGTCGCTTCGGATTCTTTCAGCGCATCTATCGCGCTCGGTTTACCCTCAATCGCTGCCAATTGCAGCATCCTCTCAATGAAACCCTCATCGACGTCAACTGTGGAGTCGAACCTCACCTATCCGCCCCATAATGTAGGCAATCTACCCCCAGGAAAGATAAAACGTCCACCACGGCCACACCTTCCTGGTTGAACCCGGCTCGCTCTTCCCCGAACGGCGTTCAGCACAAACGAGCGGTTTCGACGGGGGTTCGTCTACGGATGCATCCGTGCCAGGAGAGCGGAATAGCGTGGTTCATGGCGGACTGAATCGAGGAGTGGGTCAACGCGGACAAAAGCCATGTTGAAGCAGTGGCTATTCAAGGCCTGTTGAAATGAGTCGAAGGCATGGTCTAGTTCATTGAGGCGAAGATCATCAACTCCGACCTGGTAGCCGGTGCAAGGGTGCGCCCTGGTAGTGAGGAGAGCGCGGGTGCGCGCGCGCCAGTAAGACTGCCATCCGTGCTGCTTATAGATGGCAAGCAGAGTGGCGGTTTCAAGTTGCGGCTGTCGGTCGTGCAGCGCTCTAAGGTCGTGCTGCACGGCCTCGTCATGGTCACCTTTCTGCTCATAGATGAGACTCATGTAGTTGTCGACCGAGGCGGATAGTCGTTCCATTTCGGAGGCGCGCTGTAGTTGAGCAAGTGCGGCATCGTAGTGACGGTCGTAGTAAAGAGCTACGCCCAGCCGAAGGTTGACCACAAAGGATAATGGGTCGAGCTGAAGTGCGCGGCGCATGTGCGTGACAGCATCCTGCGGCCGGCCTATAGCGTCGAGGTAAACAGCGTACTTAAACTCGGCAAGGGAGTCGCTGGAATTGAGGGAGATGCCGCGCATGAGGTTCTCTTCCGCCGCATCCCAGTCCCACTCGTAGATGGTTTGGACGCTACCGACTGCCGTGTAGGCCTCACCGTTTTGGGGGTCGAGCTGGATGGCCCGTCGGGCAGCGGCGAGTGCTTTGGGCATGAGCTGTTCGGGCGTGCCTATGTTGTAGGTGGTGGCGGCATCGAGCGCGGAGGCGTAGCCGGCCTGGGCGGAAGCGTAGTCGGGGTCGAGGGCCACGGCCTGCTTGAAATACTCAAGGCTGTGAAAGTAGTCCTGCTTATTGAAAAAGTAGCGGCCTCGCAGGTAGGCGTCATGGGCGGCTGGGTCGACCGGCGCGTGCTGCGAAGAGGGGGTGAGGACGAAGCTGGCCTGGCTGGCGATCTGCTGGGCGACGCTGTCCTGTAGGGAGAGTACATCGGCGGCGGAGCCTTCAAAGGATTGAGCCCAGAGGTGCCGATCAGTACGGGCGTCGATGAGCTGAGCGGTGATGCGGATGCGGTTGCCAGAGCGCACGATGGAACCCTCGACGATGGCGTCGACGCCGAGCTGGCGGGCGATATCGGGGAGTGGACGGCTCGAATCTTTGTGCGCCATAACAGATGTGCGTGAAACGACGCGAAGATTTGGTATACGGGCGAGCTCCGTGATGAGCTCGTCTGTCATGCCGTCTGCGAAGTACTCCTCGCCCGGATCGCCGGAGAGATTCTGGAGAGGCAGCACGGCAATCGAGCCGATGGCGGCATGACCGTCCCAGGCCAGGAGGCGGGTAGCCAGCGGATGGCGCCCGAGGGTGAGTGCAGCCACGCCGACAAGGACGAAGACGCACGCGGAGGCGATCAGCCAATGTCTGTAGCCAGGCTTGGCAGCCGACGAGACGGTCGGCGCGGCCGGAGACTCCGGCAGGGTTGCCGACTCGGACACAGCAGGAGAAGGCTCTATTGGAAGATCAGGAGATTGGATTTGCTCGGTGACTTCCGGCTCGATCGCGGTGACGGTTGCGACAAATCGGTATCCGGAGCCGGAGAGTGTCTGTACAAACCTCGGCAGGTCGGGGCGGTCACCCAGGGTCTGGCGAATCTTGCGGATTGCCGTGTTGATTCCGTGCTCGATGTCGACGAAGACTTCTTGCTCCCAGAGGAGCCGGGCGATCTCGTCTCTGGTGACAGCCTGTCCGTGTTTGGTGACCAGCAAGACGAGGAGCTCAAGCGGCTTGCGCTCAAGCTTGAGCCTGCGGCCGTTGCGGGAGAGTTCAAACTTGCCACAATCCAAGCAGAACTCACCGAATTGGTAGACGCCAACGGCCAACCGCGTTCTCCCGGGAAACAAGACTTAGCATCGGTGAAATTCGGGTACGTCCTTCTCCTTTCATTTTAACAACTTAGACCTTCATCTTTCTTCACCTTCGAATTTACCTTCCTCCATTGTTCGCGGATGTGGATTTGCGTTGTATGCAGGGCAGGCCGGCATCCCGGCATTGGAGAAAATGATGAAATCAACAAATACGCGAATCCTTCTAGTGTTGTGTGCGCTGGCTTTTGCCACCCTAGGCGTTCCTAATGCCCATGCCGGCTGCGGCCAGTATCGTCCGGCTTCATTCAACGCCAGTCCGCAACATCCTCTCGGTGCGCCGAACCTGTTGAGGGCGTCATTCGTCGACGATGATAAAGATAGAGACGATGCGGACGAACACACGATGGTCGGGACCTGGAAGGAGCACTGGATCTCCGAAGGCAGTGAGGGAATTCCGGACGGCACTGAGATAGACGCCGGTTACGCTCAGTGGCACAGCGACCATACCGAGATGAATATATCTGGTCTACGAGCCCCATTGACTGGCGACGTTTGCATGGGGGAATGGAAGCAAATCGGCGAGCGGCAGTACCAGATGAACCACTTTGGAATTTCATACGATCCCACAGGGCAACACCTGGTCGGGGTGGCCCACATTCAGCAATGGCTGACTCTTGCAGGAAACGGAAAGGCCACCTCGGGCCGGTTCACGATCGATCAGTTTGACGAGGCGGGCAACCTGCTTGCTCACGTTCAAGGCAAGATCATCGGAAGCCGGGTGACGATGGATACGGGATTTGAAAAAGTCGAGTAACTTTGTGCCTGATTGAATGACGCAGGACTCGCTAAGCTCTGACCGGATCTGAGCGAGACCTGCGTTCGCCGCCGGGTGAGGGGGCGGGATCCCAAATCCTGCAATGGCAGCGTTCGCCGTTGCGAACGGTACGCCCGGTCTGATTTCCGCTATATCTAACCTCCGCAACCGAGCGATGCGATGGTAGGGTAATCGAGCCTAAGATCGGACATTTACCGCCTACCCCTTCCGTTCCGGCAGTGTACGAGGAGCCTCTTACTCAGACAAATAGATCGGCATCAGGTCCTGCAAGCCGATCAGGCATACGAGTGTTGATTACAGAGCTCGGAAGCAACAAAACTGTACGGTTAGGAGTGAAACCTGGTGGGTCCGGCAGGGAGTACAAAACTCTCAATCAGCCGCTCAGTTTGCGCGCATGACCCTCCAGAGTTTTCCGAATACGCTGTGCGGCTCCTCGAGATATGCCCGGTCGCTGCGACAGAATCTGTCGCTTCCCGCACATCCGAGCCATCACTCGTGGCTCGCCTAGCTCACGAGGCACGTCATTGACGACCACTACGTTCATCTTCGGGAAAGTCATTAAGCTTCGCAAGATGCGGATCGACTCCTGAATACGCCCTTCCGGCTTACGGGCTAGCCTCGCTACGTCCTAAGGCATCGAAGCAAAGCGCCCGCTTGCAATAGATTTGCGGCGCCGCACGATCTTCGGCGGACCTGTGCGAAGCTGTGCCACGTAAACGGAGGTGAACTGGAGCAGATACAGTTCCTTCTGGGGCATGCATCGGTTTTGACGACCGAGCGCTACTCGGGTGCAAACAAAATCTCGAAGAACCCGTGAATGATCGGTTCGGATCTCTGTTCCCTCTCAGAAACTTGGAAACGTGCTAAGCCCTGTTAGAATAAACCGAGAAGTCAGCATCGGTATACCCGTCTGTGATGTTGGATTTTTTTGTTGATAAAAAAACCACTCCGCATTTCCGCCGCCGATTACTGTTGTGCTGATTCTGCTCTAGGCGCGGACGGCTTCTGCTCCGGCGAGTCTCGAAGATGCAATTGGCTCACTCTATGCATGCAGGATCTCGGCTTCCGCGAAGGTGAGGGTGAGGACGGTGATGTCGTCCTGTTGGCCGAAGGTCTGGGCAGCGCGCGCTATCTCTTCGGCGGATTGATTGCTGATGGAGAGGGTGCGGTCAAAGCCGAAGAGTTCGCCGGATGATGACTTTGCCTCCACTACGCCATCCGAGAGAAACGTGAGGGTGTCGCCGGGAGCGAGTTGTACTGCGCTATTGCTGTAATCCGCCTCTACGACGATGCCCAGCGGCAGCCCCGATGCGACGGCGACTTCCTCGCGATTGCGATATGGGGCCAAATGGCCCGCATTGGCCAAGGTGATGTTGCCGTCGGCTGCAATGCGCGCGCAGAGACAGGTAATGAAGCCGCCCTTTTGCAGGCGAACCATTTCGCGATTGAGCCGGGCGAGGAAGTGCGCGGGTGACGGACATTCGGAGGCGAGGGCACTGGCGGCGCCGATGGTGAGAAGACCGGTCATGGCCGCTTTGAGGCCCTTGCCGCTGACGTCGCCGATCAGAAGGATGGTAGCGCCGGGCCGCTCGATGATGAGATAGAAGTCGCCGCCCACCTCGGCGGCAGGCAGATACGCGGCTTCCATCCGCCAGCCGGCAATCGCGGGCAGCGCGACGGGAACCAGTTGCTGCTGCAACTCGCGGGCGGCGGCAAACTCGATGCGCATGTCTTCCGCCTTGCGCCAGGCTGTCCAGGTCTGCCGCATCAGCAGTACGGCGACCAAGAGCGTGGAGACATAGAAGGCCGCACCAAACAAGCCGATCCCCAGCCAATTGAAATCAACTGGATGCCCGGCAACCCCCAGGAAGTAGCCGATGCTGATGAAGAGCATGACCGCGGCTACGGGTCGGTTCCGGCGACGGTCTGCGAGCGCGACGAGGTCTGCCCCGGTCGTGATCACGTTGAACGCGAACAAGAGCCAGTTCCCCGTGAGCATTGCAACCGAGACCAGCGCGCCTGGATGCATCTGAATGGACGAGTAAATCCCGGCGACAGTCAGTCCAATCCAGCAGAGGTGTGCGGCAGCGCGGAAGACACGGTCGCGGAGTGCCTGCACCGTCCAGATGAACTCGACTACGACGCACATGCCGATCGCGTTGAGAACCAGGAACGCCGATAAGACCGTGGGCATGAGTGCTCCCACAAGCAGCGAGCTCAGCTGTCCGGAGACAAGGAATGCGGGGACCGCCACCAGCCAGAGGGCGCAGAGCAGGAGGGTGCGGTCGCGCGCCCAGATGCCCAGCGCGAGCACGGCGAGCCCGAGCATAATAAATACGAGCGCCAGCAAAAACTGCGGCCAGAGACGCAGCCAGGCGCGATCCTGAGCATGAGCGGCGAGGGCATGCAGCAGGGGCGCGCTGCCGATCGACAGTTTCACGTTGACCGGATCGGGCCGGCGCAGCACCAAACTCAGGGTTTGATCCGAGGGCACGTTCCAGATGCGCAGCGCAACGAAGGCAACCGAGCCGGGCTGCACAACACCTGCGGGAATATCGAAGACCAGCATCCGCGGGTGAACGAGCGGTTTGGCTCGCGGAGGAAAGTCACCGTAGCGCCCGACGAGACGGCCGTTCACCCATAGTTCCTGCACGTGGGGGAAAGCGTCGACAGTATGGGATTCGATGGCGAGAGGACCGGCAGCGTCGGCCGGCACCGCAACTTGCGTCCGCACCCAGACGAAGCCATCGGAGTGGTAGGCGGGTGCGGGCAGAGTGCCATCTTGCGCTTGCGGCCAGGCACTGTCATCGAAGTTTCGGATGGCCCAGGCGGCGTTGTCGCCATAGTGGTAGCGCAGTGGAGGCAGAGGCGGGGCAGACGCAGGAGGTAAGGCCGCATGCGCCGTCATGATGAAGGCAGTCGCGAGCAGCAGAAGGACCGCGCGCTGAATCAAAGTGCCACCTGGTCAATGGAAGTGGCAACGATGGTTGCACACACGGCTGACGTATGCAAAGGAAACTGAGCCGGGAAGTATGACGATTCGCTCAATGCGGCCGGGTCACCGGCAATACGGGGACGATTCTGTCAATGATGGCCGGTTCAACGACGCACTCGAGCGCCAGATCAGCACGCTCCGTTATGAACGGCTCCTGAGCAGCTCCGATCTGGCGCCGATGGAGAAGGAAGCCGACGACAACGTCCAATCCTTATAAACTCCGCGGGTTTTCGTTCGCGATCCCGTGATGCTGGAAGTCCTGGGTCTCCCCGGAGCCCGCAACCTGCTCGAAGTTGATCTGGAGCGGGCCTTGCTGGACAACCTGCAGCAGTTCCTCCTGGAACCTGGCAGAGGGTTTGCGTTCATTGCGCTCCCACACGGTTCGAGCCGCCTCAGGTGGCGCGAAATCGCCGAGTCACTCACCGAACACTGCGGACGGAATTCGGGCGTCGGAGTTCTGGGAAAGCTATGGAGGATTCGGAAACTGTGGATTCAAACTGATCCACTACCCGTCCTTTGAATTGC
>DASYBN010000503.1:0-8048 GCA_036500785.1 Acidobacteriaceae bacterium | reverse complement strand
CGGCGCGCGGGCATTTGACTCATTCTGTCATTTCAGCCCGAGAATGCATCTCAGCAGACGAGTGCCGTTATGCGGTGGATCGTCGCCGTCAGAAAATTTTGCCAGGTGAGTCGTCTTTTGAGAACGCTAAATCGTCTTTTCCCTGTGTGTTCGGTTTGTCACCTTCGCGGAGGCCGCAAATTCCAGAGTCAATACTTGTATTCTCTGCGTCGCGTGCAAAGCCGAGGGCTCCAATAAGTTTAAAATAGGCCGGTGAGGATATGCGCTGGACCATGCGGAGAGTGTCAATGAAGCGTCTCCTATCTTTCGGGCTTGCTTGCGTCGTTTGCGTCTGCGTGCTGGTTGCCACCGAGCAGCGAGCGATGGCCCTGTACGTCGATCCCGGTTCGGGACTGCTGGCGTTGCAATCTGCTGCGTCCCTGATAGCGGCGGCGGCATTCTTCCTGCGGAAGAGGATTCGCGCACTATTTGTCTCGCGGCGCAAGGTCGAGGGCATTAACGCAGTGGCCGAGACGAAACAGGACGTGCGCAAGGCCGCATGACTCTGACCGCTGCTAACCCAACCTTCCGCGATCCCGCTGGTTCACTGGTTGTCGAACAAGACAGGGCCGTCCGGTTTATACGGCCTGAGTTCCGCGATCAGGTCTTGGACTTCCTTAACTCGAGCTTCTATCGTCGCGCGGTGGAGCGCGGCGACATGGTCAGCAGCGAGGTGGAGGACGACACCGATGGGCTGCGCCTCATTCACCCGCGTCTCCGCATCCCCAGCTATCCGTGGGAGTGGACCGCGCCCCAGTGGCTGGCTGCGGCGGAGTTGACGCTGCGGTTGTGTGACGAGGCACTGGACGATGGCTGGATTTTGAAAGACGCGACGCCGTTGAATGTGCTGTTTCGCGGTCCGACTCCCGTGCTGGTGGATGTGCTGTCGTTCGAGCGGCGCGCTCCCGGCAACTCGCTATGGCTTGCCTACGGCCAGTACGTGCGGACGTTTCTGCTGCCGCTATTAATGAGAAAGTTGCTGCACTGGCCGTTGGAGCTGACGTCCTTCAGGCGCGATGGATATGAGCCGGCGGAGCTCTATACCGCGTTGAGCTGGAGTAAGAGACTCTCGCCGACGGCGCTTTGGCCGGTGACCATTCCCGCGCTGCTCGACCGTCGCAAAGGTGCCGACGCGGCGGCGCGGAAACCACAGGCGGCGCGTGATCCCGACCTGGCGCTGCACATGCTCAAGCGGACAGTTGCGGGTCTTCGCAAGCGAACGCGGGCCGCAATGCCCCAGGGTACGAACTCGGAGTGGGCCGAGTACACGAGCTCGCTCTCGCATTACACCGCGGCCCAGAGCGAGCAGAAGCGCACTTGGATCAGCGCTCGGCTGAAGGAACTGCGTCCCGCAACCGTGCTGGATGTGGGTGCGAACACAGGCGAATTCAGCGCTTTGGCTTCGGAAGCCGGCGCACAGGTGGTTGCGCTCGAGCGTGACGCGGATGCGGCGGAGCGGATCGTAAGGATGAGTGCGGCCAGATCGCTGAGCATTCAGACGATTCATGCGGACCTGGCGAGACCGACGCCCGCATTGGGATGGGACAATCGTGAGTCCAGCGCGCTGCTGGCGAGGCTCGAGGCAGAGTTCGATCTAGTGATGATGCTGGCTGTGATCCATCACCTGCTATTGCTCGAGCAGATCCCGTTGCGGTCGATTATGCAGCTGTGCCACCAGCTGACGAGAAGGTTCCTCATCGTAGAGTGGGTGCCGGCGACCGACTCCATGTTCGTGAGTCTCATGCGGGGGCGCGATGACTTGTACGGCTCGCTGAGTGAACGCGACTTTCTGACCTCGTGCGAGTCCCTGTTCTCGATCGTTTCCCAGGAGACGCTGGGCAACGGGCGAATTCTGTTCCTTCTGGAGCGCATCTCGGGCGAGGCAAGTGGGTGACAGACCGGGTGCGCGCGAGCCGCCGGGGACTGGCCAAAAAGCTGTCTCAGTGCATCGGCCTGGCTTCTCTGATCCTCGTGGTGAACTACGGAGAGTTGCTCGGCGGTGGTGCAGATGTCCGGATGCACGTGCCCTACTCGTTGACCGGCATCTGTCTCGCTCACATCTTCGACATCCTGCTGCTCGGTCTGGCACTGTTTGCGGTGCTCGCCGGCGCGGCTCGTACGCGGTTCTACTCCTGGGTGCGACTGCTGGTAGCCGTGCTGGCGCCCCCCTATCTGCTGGAGCGCACACGCACGGTCCTTCCGCTTGGGCTGACGGATGGCGTGATCCTGATCTTCGGTGTGGTCTGGGCGGCGCTGCTGCTGCTGTTGTTGCTGCGCTTCCCAATCTGGTACAGGCGCGTGATTCGCCTGGGTGACGCGGCCGGAATATTCCTGGCAGCCTTCGCAGTGTGCAGCATCGTGCAGTTGCTATGGGTGCTCAGGTGGAAACCTGGACGGCAGCAGATCCGGCCGGCATGGAGTGCATCGACCCAACCTCCGCGTGCACACCCGCGAGTGGTCTGGATCGTGTTCGACGAGCTCTCCTATGATCAGATCTTCCAGCACAGGGCTCATGACCTCGCTCTGCCGAACTTCGACGCATTGCGTGCGCAGAGCACGCTGTACACCAACATGCAACCGATCGGGCTGAAGACGGTCAAGATTCTTCCGTCACTGTTGAGCGGATCCGCCGTGAGCGACTTCCGGTACACTTTCGCCAACACGCTCAAAGTTCACTACCAGAACGTGCCGGGATGGCACGTGCTGGACGGGAACGGAACCGTATTCCATGACGCGCAGCGCGCCGGATGGCGAACTGCTGTCGTCGGCTGGTACAACCCGTACTGCACGATTTATGCAAACGCTCTGGACAGCTGTTACTGGATAAACCTCGATCGTACCGAGGGCGACATGGCACAGCGGGACAGCCTGTGGCGCAACACGGTAAGGCCACTTCAAGACCTGGGTGTCCAGCTTGTCTCCCCGGAACTGGCGGATCGCCGTAGCTGTGACTTCGATGTCAAACAGAGGCTGCAGACGCACCTCAGCCTTCAGCAGCATGCAGCGGAAGTGTTGAAGCAGGACCAGGCAGACTTCATCTTTTTTCACTTTTCGATTCCGCACAGTCCCAACATCTGGAGCAGAGTGAACGACCAATATGCCCGCGGCTGCGGTAGCTCGTACCTGGATAATCTGGCGCTCAGCGATCGGACGCTTGGAAATCTAATGACGATGCTCCAGCAGTCTCCTCGCTGGAAGGACACGACGGTCATTGTGCAGGGGGACCACTCCTGGCGAATCATGCTGTGGGATTGGCTGCCCGCCTGGACCGACGAAGACGATCAGGCTTCGCGCGGCGAGTTTGATCCCAGGCCTGCGTTGCTGATTCACACCGCCGGACAGACGGAGCCGCAGACGGATGCCCGCGCGCGGTCACTGCTGTTCGTGCATGAGGCCCTGGAACAGGTGCTGCACGGCAACACGCAGCAGGTTACGCAGCAACAGGCGCAATTTGCTCGGCCGGCGCGGGTCGCATCGGCTGGCGCTTCCAGTAGGTGAGCGAACGCCAGCACCACTCAATCGGACCGAAGCGGAAGTAACGCAGCCAGAGCGCGGAGAAGATCAGGTTCGTAATCCACATGGCGCCGACGGCGTAGTAGATCTTGTAGTACTCCACGTATCCGTACCAGTGCCACGGACCCCACACAAAGATGGTCTTCATAGCGAGGCTGGTGAGGATGTAGTTTGAGAGCGCCATCTGGCCGACGGCGGCAATGCGCGCGAGCAGCCACTTGAATACTCCGAAGCGCGCCAGCAGCAGAAGAACCGCAGCGTTACCGAGTGCTCCGGAGACGCGCGTGAGATCGTAGGGATAATTAAGCGCGTGGGCCGTGGAGAACATGTCAAAGTGGCTGCGCCAGGCGTGCCAGCATCCCCAGAAGGTGAGCGGCCACGCAATGCCCAGCCCCACAATCGCGGTGATTGCATAGGTTCGCGTGGAGAGCTCGCCCGACAGAAATCCCATGCGATACAAGGCCATGCCGAGCAGCATGAGACCGACCCAGTCGCCGAAGCCGAAGTAAGCGCCTTTGAGCTCTCCCATCAGAGCTCCTTTGGCATCGGCGCCCTGCGATAGCCAGCCATGCTGGTGCGCCGCGATGTCCTTGTAGATCTTTTTCGGGGGAACGCGCCAGCGGTCCTGAATGTCCTGCCAGCTCTTCAGCGCTGAAACTGGTCCTCGGTGAGCACCTTATGCTGCGCGAGCGCAACGCTCGCTTTCTCCGCGTTCTTCTTCGAAGCGGCAGAGGCGAACGTTTGGCCGAGCCCAACGATGAGCGTGTTCAGCAGCAGAATGACGGCAGCCGTCCAGAGAAGTTTTTTTGCCTTGAGATTGCGAAACGGGAAAAGGAAGAGCAGCGCCGAGGTTCCATAGAAGAAGAGGATGTCGCCGTCCAGATGAGGTAGCAGTGGAGCATGCCGAACAGAACAAGCCACATGTTGCGGCGCGTATAGATGTCGGCGCCGCGAATTCCCGCACCACGCCTCTCAGCCCGGCTGGTGAGCAGGATTACGCCCGCCCCGAAGAGCATCGAGAACAGCGCGCGCATCTTTCCTTCGGCAAGAATCCAGCGCAGAAACCAGGCGATCGTGTTCGCATGCCAGTGGGGTCCGTTGAAGACCGGCTTCACTGTGCTGAGCGGGAACGCATAGTTGTTGAAGCCGAAGGCAAAGTCCGTGATGTTCATCACCAGGATGCCCATCAGCGAAAATCCACGAAGCAGGTCGATGGTCGAAATGCGTTCCGACGGCTCGACGGGACGAGTCGCGAGCATCGGGTCAATGTGCGGCGGTCCGGCAAGCTCCTCGTTTGCGCCTGGAGGAAGCGGGGTCTGGTCTGCTGAGATCGTGGTGGTGGCCATGGGTGAACTCCTGGAACAAGATTCGCTAGGGTCCTAGAGGCCGGAGTTTGGCTGAGTATAGCCGGATTTGACGACAAGACACATGACAACTGTCACATAATCCAATCCATCGTCCTTCGGCAGAGATTACGCGACGGTTGTTTCGACCGGAGCCGAGTCAAGTTCTTCGTCCCGCGTCTCGCGGATGAGCAGCAGCCCGAGGAAACTGAGAACAGCCGAGCCGGTGAGATAGTACCCCACATAGCGCAGGCCGTACCTGGTCGCCAGTTCCGTGGCGATATAGGGAGCAGCCGACGCCCCCAGGATGCCGGCCGTCGAAAACGCGAGCGAACTGCCCGTGTAGCGTACAGAGGTCGGGAAGAGCTCCGAGACGACGGTGCCCAGTGGGCCGTAGGTGAAGCCCGTCAGAATCATCCCGATCGCCATCATCAGGAACGCGCCTGTGAGTCCCGCGCTGAACAGCGGAGCGAAGATGAACCCGAATGCTCCGATCGCAATCGTGACAGCCATCATGATCCGGCGACGGCCAAACTCAGCCAGCCACGCAGCGATAGGAATTGCCGCTGCGAAGAAGATCGTCGCGAAGAGCTGCAGCGCGAGGAAGCGCGAGTTGGAGTAGTGCAGCACCTTCGTACCCCACGAGAGCGCGAAGACAATGTCGAGGTAAACGATGACGAACGTCGCCAGGGAAAGGAGAATGCCAGCGAAGAGCTCGCGTGGATAACGGCGCAAGACGTTGAGCATCGGCAGCCGGACGGGCTCGGAGCGTCGCAGCGACGCCGCAAACACCGGAGTCTCCGTAATGGTGAGCCGGACGTAAAGTCCGAGCAGCACGAGTGCCGCAGAAGCCAGGAAGGGAAGTCTCCACCCGAAGCTGAGGAATTGTTTGTGTGTGAGTGCGCGTGAGAAAAAAAGGAACACGAGCCCGGAGAGCGCGAATCCTATGGGCGCTCCAAGCTGAGGAAACATGCCGTAAAGCGCCCGCTTGCGTGGGGGTGCGTTTTCAATCGCAAGCAGAACGGCACCGCCCCACTCACCGCCGAGGCCGATGCCCTGACCGAAACGGCAGAGCGCGAGCAGTATCGGAGCCAGCACCCCGATGGCGGCGTAGCCCGGGAGAATCCCGATTAGAAACGTAGAAGCTCCCATCGTGGAGAGCGCGAGCACAAGTGTGCGCTTGCGGCCGATGCGGTCGCCGAAGTGGCCGAACAGCGCAGCGCCAATGGGGCGAGCAAAAAATGCGACGCCGAATGTAGCGAATGAAAGCAGCACGGCCGATGCTGGATTGGCGCCCGGGAAAAAGAGTGCGGGAAACACGAGCACCGCCGCCGTGGCGTAGATGTAGAAGTCGAAGAACTCGACGGTGGTGCCGACGAGCGACGCGAAGAGGACCTGGCGCGGTGTGTTGAGAGGTTTCGTCATCGCTGGGGAATAAAGGCTATTGTGGCACAGCGAGAAGACGAAGCGTCATGCAGTGGCAGTCTCGGAGAACGGCGTGCCGAGCTCCTGGTCTCTGTACTGCAACTGGTAGAGCTTGTAATACAGACCGCGGCGTGTCAGCAATTGCTGATGCGTGCCCTGCTCACGCAGCTTGCCTTTGTGCATCACCAGAATCGTGTCAGCCCGCTGGATCGTTGACAGCCGATGCGCGATCAGCACGCTCGTGCGGCCCGTGATCATGCGCTCGAGCGCCGAGCGCACGCGGAGCTCGGTCTCGGTGTCGACTGAACTCGTCGCCTCGTCGAGAACCAGGATGCCGGGTTTATGCGCGAGCGCGCGGGCAAAGCTGATGAGCTGCTTTTGCCCCGTGGACAGCGTCGATCCGCGTTCGAGCACGGGTTCGCGAAAAGCGCCGGGCAAGGTTTGAATGAACTCGCCAACGTTGACTTGATCAGCAGCGTTCGCGACCTCGTCCTCCGTAATCCAGGATGAACCGAGCCGAATGTTGTACTGAATATCACCGGAAAAGAGGAAGGGATCCTGCAGCACGACGCCAAATCGCCGGCGCAGCGCAAGCAGGTCCTGCTCGCGCACATCCACATCATCGACGAGCACCTGTCCGCGCTGCACGTCATAGAACCGCATCATCAGCGCGGTGAGCGTGGTCTTGCCGGCTCCGGTGTGGCCTACGATCGCGGCCGTCTCATCCGGGTGGATGGTAAAGCTGACTTCGCGGAGAATCCATTCCACGTGCGGCAGATCGCGTTCCGGATCGACGGACGTCGCAAGCATCTCCAGGTCGCTGTTGCTTAGCTTCTGATAGGTGAACCAGACGTTGCGGAACTCAATCCGTCCCGAGCCGTCCCCGGCACGAGCCTGCGCGGGCGAGGCAATATCAGGTGATGTATCGAGCAGCCTGAAGATGCGCTCGGCGGCGGCCATGGCAGCCTGCAGGATGTTGTATTTGTCGCTGAGATCTTGAATCGGCCGGAAGAAACGCTGCGCGTACTGAATGAACGCGATGAGAATACCGATCGTTACCGTACCGAAGATCGTCACGTGGACACCATGCCCGCCAGCCAGGGTGTAGCTGTGGGCGTGCAGCCAGTGGCCGTGCCCCTTCACGAACTCCGTTTGTAACACCGCGCGGCCGCCGAACCAGATCACAAGGGCGATGGCAAGCGAGCTGAGGAATTCGACCACCGGATAGTAGAGCGCATAGGCGAAGATTGCATCGGTCCACGCCTGTTTGTTTTCGGCATTTACCTTTGAGAAATCGCTGAATGCGCGGCGCTCGCGGTTAAAGAGCTGCACAACCGGCATGCCGGAAACGTACTCCTGGGTAAAGGAGTTGATCTTTGCCGTAGCTGCGCGCTGGCGGCGATAGCTGTCGCGCACGTGTTCGCGGAATAGCTTCGTGGCGTACAGGATTCCTGGAATGACAGACAGCGTGAGCAACGCCAGCGGCCAGCTCATCCGCATCATGATGACAACGATGAAGGTGAGAGCAAACACATCCTCGAAGATGGCGAGAACGCCCGAGGTAAACATCTCGTTCAATGCGTCGACGTCCGACGTAACGCGTGTGACAAGCCGGCCAACCGGATTGCGGTCGAAGAAGCCCACGTGCATCCGCTGAATGTGCCGGAAGATCTGCGAGCGCAGATCGAACATGATCTTCTGCCCGGTCCATTGCATCAGGTACGTCTG
>DASYBN010000502.1:0-4459 GCA_036500785.1 Acidobacteriaceae bacterium | reverse complement strand
AGCAGAGCGGCGGCGTAGATGAAGAAGGCGATGGCGCCACTGTTGGTCGGGTAAGAGGCCACGCCGAGCAGGTACATCGCGACAATGCAAATGATGCGGATGTCGGCTCGTGTAAGTCGAAGGTACGCGATGTACAGGGCTAAGAAGGCCGCAGCAAACGCGAGGCTCTCCATCCAGTACAGAAGCGAACGGCGCTCCAGCGGCTCGATGAAGTAGAACACCAGATAGGCGAGCCAGAGATAGTCGATCCTCTCGATGCGTCTGCGCGGCGCTGTGGGACTGGCGTTCATGCGATCTCTCCCGCGATTCGAGTGTAGAACGACTCTTGTTCCGAGGGAACGCTTCTACGCGTTGGCGTCGGAGCGTGCGAATGCGATCCAGGCGGCCCCGAGGAAGAGCAGAGTGAAGCCGAGCAGAGCGAGCCCATGTTTGATCGCTGATCCAGGCTGCGCGTAGCCGACTACGCCAAGCATCAGTTGTGCGAGATGATACGTCGGCAACCATGGTGCAGCATGCTGCAGCCATCGCGGAAGCTCGGAGATCGGCATCCACAGTCCGGCGCAGTAGCTCATGGGCAGGTAGATCAGGTTGACGATGCCGGGCGCGGAGTTGGCGGGCAGCAGCATCGCGAGCAGCAGGCCCATGCAGGCGAAGGGAATGCCGCCGAGAATACTGATTCCGCAGATGCCGAGGTACTCGCGCAGGCTGAGATGCACGCCGGCGCCAAAGGTGCCCACGATGCAGAGGACGTTCGAGATGATGAGGCCGAATGCGACGCATGCCACGCACTTCGCCAGAAGGTAGACCAAAGGCGGCATGGGACTGGCGCGCTTCAGTTCGAGCCATCCCGAGAGGCGTTCGCTTGCAAGCCCGACGCCGATCCCGAACAGCGCTGCACCGACGACGCCGAAGGCTGAGTAGCTGGCCAGCAGATACTTCGCGATCAGTTCGCCGTGCATTGTGCCGCCGCGGTTCATCACGCCGAATAGCACGTAGAACATGACAGGGAAGCCGATGATGGAAAGCGAGAAGGCTTTGGTGCGCAAGGCGCGCAGGAACTCAAAGCGGACCTCGCGCAGGAAGATGGATGGGATCTGCTGCATTCTGGTGCGTGAGTAGGGAAGTGAGAGGACTGCGGTGGACATGGGAAGCCTCCGAATGAAGCGTGTTGTGGGCGGCGGAAGTTACTGGTTCGCGGTGAGGGCGAGAAATGCGTCTTCGAGCGCCGGGTTGCAGACTTCGAGATCGTGCAGTTGCGTGTCGAGCGCCAGAAGTTCGCGCAGGCTGGACTCTGCGGCAGAGGTGGTCACGATCAACCGCTCCCCATCCTGCTGAACGTGCTGCACGGCACGTACGCGGAGAACCTGGTCAGAGGAGAGGCTTGACTGGAACTTGAGTAGCTTTACGCCTGCGGGGGCGCAGCGTTGCTGGAGCGATCCCACGCCGGCTGCGCCTGCGCCCATTCGCTTCACCTCGGCGGATGAGCCTTCGCAGACGATGCGTCCCTTGTTGAGCACAATGATGTGATCGGCGAGTGCGTCCGCCTCTTCGAGGTAGTGCGTGGTGAGAAGAACGGTCTTTCCGCGCGCACGGAGCGAGCGAATCTGCGCCCACATGCCGCGGCGGGCTTCGATGTCCAAGCCGACGGTGGGTTCGTCGAGGAAGATCAGGTCCGGATCGCCGGCGATGGAGAGCGCGAACAGCACACGCTGCTTCTGGCCGCCGGAGAGCTGGCCGAACATGCGGTTCTCTATTCCGTCGAGTCCGGCGGCGCGGACGATCTCTGCGGACGACAGCGGTCGGGGATAGTAGCCGCGCATGATCTCGACGTGCTCGCGAACGCGCAGCATATCCGGCGCGCGGCCAACCTGCAGCATTACGCCGGTGCGCACGCGATTGCCTGCGAACCGCGGGTCGGCGCCGAACACACGTACGTGCCCTGTGGAGGGCGAGGTCAGGCCCATCATCAGCTTTACGGCCGTCGATTTGCCTGCGCCGTTCGGCCCAAGCAGGACGACGATCTGTCCTGTCTTCAGCTCGAGTGAGATATCGTCGAGCGCGACGATATTGCCGTATCGCTTGGTGACGCAGTCCAGGCTGGCCGCTGAGTGTGTGGTGTGGGTTGCGATCTCGTGCGCGCTGCTGACGGTCGGTTCAAGAACGGCGTTCATCGGCGTCTCCTCACTTGCAGGATCAGTGTGCCGGAGAGGTGCCGCGATTTTTAGTGAGTGCCGTCAGCCAAGCGCAATGACGTTTGTCATCTCGAGCTGCTTGCGGATCCAGTCGTGGAGCGAAGCGCCGCGATCACGGCCGCGCCGTGTGGACTGCCGAGCCCGGTGCACGCGTCCCATCCAGGGCCCGCGCTGAACGCGCCGTTGTTGCCGCTGGTGATGTCGCGGAAGGCAGTGGGCGCAGCGTAGAGCGCGGGGTTTACGAAGCCGGCGCTTTCGCCGTTGGCGGCGTTTGCGAGCGCGATGAGTCCGGCCCAGAGAGGAGCGACGGCGCTGGTGCCGCCGATGGTTGTGGTCTCTCCGTCGACGCGAACGGTGTAGCCGGTGGAGGGATCTGCGTCACCGGCGACATCGGGGAGGCCGCGTCCGCCGGCTTTCGTTGTCGGCGCAGGCACTTTGCTGTTGGCCTGCCAGGTGGGCAGAGCGAAGAGCGTGCTGACGCCGCCGCCGGTTGCGCCTTCGTTCGCGGAGAGCTCGTTCCATACGGTTTCGCTCGTGATGGAGCTGCCGCTTGCGACGAGCTTTGTGCCGCCGCAGGCGAGTACGTGCGGGCTGGATGCGGGGAAGTCCACGTGATTGCCTCCGCTCGAGACACCATCGGTTGATCCGTCGTCGCCGCACGCAACCGTGATGGTGACGCCGAGGGAGGCGGCGGCCTGGCAGGCTTGATCGAGTGCGGTGACAGCCTGCTCAGTCCAGCTCGACTCGGGTCCTCCCCAGCTGATCGAGAGCACGCTGGGTGAATTCTTCGAGTCGTGCACCGCTGTTGTAATGGCGTTGATGAAGCCCTGGTCGGTGTTCGGCGCGAAGTACACCGCAAGCTTCGCGCCGGATGCGACGGCAGCAGCAACCTCGATGTCCAGCATCACCTCGCCGTCTGCACCGTTCGCGTCGCCCGGCGAGTTCGTTCCCTTGTCGACGGAGACAGCGGTGACCTGCGGCGCAGGCAGGCCGAGGGTTTGGAAGTAGGCTGTGATGTCTGCCTCGCGGTATCCGCCGCCGAGCTCCAGCAGGCCGATGGTCTGGCCCGATGCGGTTGCATTGGCGGGAAAGCCGTAGAACTGGCCGACCTGCACGGGCGTATAGCTGACGTTGCCGGCGCGCGGCGTCGCGATTCGGTGGTGCGATTTCGCCTGCGGCCGGTTGTCGAGTCCAAGCACTGCCACGATGTGGGGCGATAGCTCTTCTGGAATCGTGATCTCTCCGCGGCGCAGGCGCAGTGTTCCGGCGTCGGTGGCGTGGCTCTCGAGCGAGACGCCGAACGCTCGCTCCATTGCGACGCGCGGTCCGGTGAGCTGCATGGTTCGGCGTGCGCTGTCGTGCGCCTCCACACGCAGGCCAAACTCGTCTGCAAAGTTTCGGACGAGTTGCTCCGCTTCGGGAGTAGCGCCATGTCTTTCGGCGAAGTCTTTGCGCGTCAGCCGTACTTGCGGATCGATGGCGGACTTTGGTGCGAGCAGCACGGAGACGGTGATCGGCTCCTCATCTGCTGCACGATAGACGAACTCACCGGCGCGGGAGACATCGAACGGCTTGCGAGTGCTGCCCTTCAGCGGCACCCGCTTCTGCGTGGAAAACCTCGGCGATGCAGACATGACAATCCTCCGGACCTGGGTCTCTGTTTAGATGCGGCGGCATGTCGCGCGATCAGCTACATGTACTCCGCGCCGTACTGCACAGGGATTTGCGTGAATGCGATTCGTGTGGGCGCGGCGTCTCGCGCGGAGAGCATGCCGGCAAAGTGCACGGTGGAGTGGCCGAACTTCAGGTTGAGTTTGTCCATGGTGGCGGAGAGCTCGTTGCGGTGGCCGGGCTCGTCGAAGAGGGTGCGGGGAACTTCCGCGTCGGGCAGTAAGTTGCGCATCGTGACGCCAACGAAGAACGGCCGCTGATGTTCCGGTCCATCCGGCCGCTCACGCCATACGCCCTTCAGCACTTCCAACAGGGTCAGGGTGTCCTGGCAGGGGCGGAACTTCGCTTCCATCGCCCAGCCGGAGTGCTTTATGCCCGAGGTGTGCTGCTTCAGCTTGCGGGCACGCGCTGCTTCGTCGCGCGTCAAAGCGAACTTGAGCGTGACGGCCATGGTGGAGGTGTGGAAGTGCTCCATGCGGAGGCGCATGGCGGCTTTGTGCAGCAGCTTGTGGGCGACGGCCCACGCGCCCTCCGGTGTGCGGTGCTCCGGGCCCAGCACGTGCGAGTGCCCCAGCGATTTCTGCAGGTCGCTCGCG
>DASYBN010000501.1:0-3054 GCA_036500785.1 Acidobacteriaceae bacterium | reverse complement strand
TGCGGCTGATCGTTCGCGACGTGCCGACGAACCGCTACGGCGCAGTTGAGATTCCTGCGGCTGAGGTGGGACATCTGCCTCCGGTGCAGGCCCAGGGCGCGCCTACCGCCGGTGCGCCCGCACCGGCGCAGTCAGAGTCCCAGCGAAAGCAGTAGACTTCGAAGGACGACTCGGCAGACCCCAGCTTCGCGACTGCCCTGCTCGCCGGGCGGGCACCGTGACACCAGCCATCCTCAATCCGCGCGTGCACTCTCTCATGAGAGCCAGCACGCTTGTGCTGGGCAGCCTCATCGTCGCGATCCCGCTGTCGCACTACCCGCACATCGAACGCGCTCCGCTGCTGATCCTGCCTGTGCTCATCGCATTCGCTGGCACCGCCGACACGGTGCGCTGCATCCAGAGGCGTTGGAGCTTCTATCACGCGGGCGTCATGCTCTGCATCTACATGGACCTGATGACGCTGGCCCTGATGCTCTTCTTTCTCTTTTATCCGTATTTCTATTAATTGCCGGAGCGCGTGCGGCCAAGCTATTCTCAGGAACGACGCGGACCGGAGCCAGCGGACCTCGCGCAATCTCCGGAGCTTGTCCTTGATGCCAGCCTCGCGCTTCGACTCTGACGCTGAGTTCACCGCAAATGCACCGGAGAAGGCCAATCTGCGCTGGTTCGTCTGCTTCCTGCTCTTCCTCGCCACGACCATCAACTACATGGACCGCTCGGTGTTATCGCTCATCGAGCCGCTGCTGCACGTTCCTTTCATGGGTTGGGTCCCAGGCGTTAACTTCAAGTACCAGGTCGCCTACAACCTTAACTACGGGCACATCGTTGAGTGTTTCCAGTACGCGTACGCGGTCGGCTTTCTGGTGGCGGCGCCGTTTATTGATCGCCTTGGCACCAAGATCGGCTACGCGATCGCCATCGCCGTCTGGGCACTGGCGTCGCTGAGCCACGCGCTGGTCGGCTCTGTTCTGGGCTTCTGCATTGCCCGCATCTTCCTCGGGCTCGGCGAGAGCGGCAACTTTCCCGCCGCGATCAAGGCGACCAGCGAGTGGTTCCCGAGCGAAGAGCGGGCCCTCTCGGTGGGACTTTTCAACTCCGGCGCAAACGCTGCCTTCTTCATCGTGCCCGCGCTGGTGCCGCTGGTGACGATCCGCTTTGGATGGCGCGCCGCATTCGTCTGTACGAGCTCGATGGGCATCCTGTGGCTCGTGATCTGGTTGCTCTTCCCGTACAACCGGCTACGCCGCAGCCTGACGACGACGCAAGCCAACCTGCAGCGAATTGTTCCGGACGTGAGCGGGTGGGCGCTTTACAAGATCCTGTTCCGCAAGCGCGGGCTGTATGCGTTTGCAATCGCCAAGGGGCTGACCGACCCGATCTGGTGGTTCTACCTCTTCTACCTCCCGAAGTTCCTCAACGATAACTACGGCCTCGGCGTGGCGCAGATCTATTGGCCAATCGTGACGGTGTATGCGGTGTCGTCCCTCGGATCGTTCTTCGGCGGAGGCCTCTCCGGTATGCGCATGAAGCGCGGCCACAGCGTGAACAGCGGGCGCAAATTCGCGCTATTGGTGATGGCGGTGTGCGTGGTGCCGCTGCTGCTGGTTCCTCACATGCACACGCTCTTCCCGCACAACGCGTGGCCTGCCATTGGGCTGTTCGCTCTGGCTGCTGCGGCGCATCAGGGCTGGTCGGCGAACCTGTTCACCACGCCGACCGATATGTTTCCGTCGACATCGGTGTCCACCGTGGTGGGTATCGGAGGAGCAGTGGGATCGGTCGGCGGAGCTCTGTTCACCGTTCTGGTGTCCCACTATCTGTCGCTGCACCCGCTGCTAATCTTCGTGCTCGCCGCGTTTGCCTACCTGCTGGCACTGGCAATCTTCCAGTTGCTCGTGCCGCGCCTCGGCGCGCCCAGCGAGCCCGAGGTTGCCATCAGCGTCACGTAGACGCAGCGCCTCGTCTCAAGCCTGTAAACTGGGCGTTGAGCCCGATGTCTTCAGAGCAAAAGAAGTTCTACCTCACCACGCCGATCTACTACGTCAACGCCCGCCCGCACATCGGGCATGCGTACACGACCATCGTCGCCGACGTGCTCGCGCGCCGCCATCGCCTGCTGGGCGACGACACGTTCTTTCTCACCGGCACCGACGAACACGGTCAGAAGATCGAGCGTTCGGCCGCGGCCGCGGGCGTGCCTCCGCAGCAGTTCGCCGATGAGGTTGCGAACGCGTTCCAGAGGCTCTGGGAGCGCATGGGCCTGACGTTCGATAAGTTCATTCGAACAACCGATCCCGAACACAAGCGCGGCGTCCAGAAGCTCTTCAACGCACTGTACGAGCGCGGCTTCATTTATCTCGATTCCTACACCGGCAGCTATTGCGTCAGCGACGAAGCCTTTGTCGACGCACCGGCAGGAACGCCCTGCCCTGACTGCGGACGCCTGCTCGAAACCGTCACCGAAGAAAACTTCTTCTTCAAGCTAAGTGCCTTTCAGGAGAAGCTCATCGATCTCATCGAGACCGACACGCTCGCCATCACACCCGAGTCGCGCAAGAACGAGGTGCTGAGCTTCGTGCGGGGTGGCCTCAAGGACCTCTCGATCTCACGCTCGAGCTTTAGCTGGGGCATTCCGGTGCCGGAGCCCGCGGCGTCACTCGCAAAGCAGAAGCACGTCATCTACGTCTGGCTCGACGCGCTCGCGAACTACATGACCGCGATCGGCTACGGCTCCAACGAACAGAAAGACGTCGCCCAGTTTGCGCGCTACTGGCCCGCCGACCTGCACCTCGTCGGCAAAGAGATCATCCGCTTCCACTGCGTCTACTGGCCCGCGTTTCTACTCGCAGCAGACCTGCCTCTGCCGAAAGCAGTGACCGCGCATGGCTGGCTGCTCTTCGATAACGCGAAGATGTCGAAAAGCAAAGGCAACATCGTCCGCACGGAAACCATCCTCGAGGCCTTCGGCGAGCACGTCTACGCCAAGCAATTCCCCGAGAGCACCAAGCGCGAGCGCGATCTCTTTGCCACGGACGTCCTCCGCTACTTCCTGCT
>DASYBN010000500.1:0-5820 GCA_036500785.1 Acidobacteriaceae bacterium | reverse complement strand
AACGCCCTGCGGCTCCTATGGCCAGTTCAAGATCACGCGGTATCTACTCTGCGCCACCGGCGACTCGCTCTACGGCGACAGCATGGAGACCGTGCTCTACAACACCATCCTCGGCGCGCGACTCATCCAGCCCGACGGCACCAGCTTCTACTACGCCGACTACAACAACGACGGACACAAGTTCTGGCATAACGACAAGTGGCCCTGCTGCTCCGGGACCTTCCCACAGGTCACCGCCGACTACGGCATCAGCAGCTACTTCGCCACGCCGCGCGGGCTCGCCGTCAACCTCTACCACCCGTCGCGCGTCACATGGAACCAGAGCGGCGCCAACGTCACACTCGTACAAACAACCGACTATCCAAACAGCGGTGACATCGCTCTCACACTCACCACTGATCGCAATCGCTCTTTCCCGAGCGCGCTTCGCATTCCCGCCTGGGCCGGCCCCGCAACCCGCGTGCGCATCAACGGCCGTACTGCGCCCGGCGCCACACCACGCCCCGGCACATGGCTCACCCTCGATCGCGAGTGGCGCAATAACGACCGCATCGAGCTCACGCTCGACATGCCGCTGCGCCTCATCCCTCTCGACGCCGGACATCCCAACCTCGTCGCACTCGCAGCGGGTCCGCGAATTCTCTTCGTCATCCTTCCTGCACCCGGCACCCTCACCCGCCAGCAACTTCTCTCCGCCGAGCGCATCAGTTCATCCACACCCGAGTGGCACATCGACTCCGCCACAGGCCCACTGCGGGCCGTCCCCTACACCTCCATCACCGACGAGCACTATCGCCTCTATCACCAGATCTAATTCGCTCGTCGAGGCTCTTCATCAAGTACTCCACACAAAAAGGAAACGCATCATGGCAAAGACTTACCACGATCAAGACGCTGACCTCTCCCTCATCCAAGGCAAGAAGGTCGCCATCATTGGCTACGGCTCGCAGGGCCATGCCCACGCGCTCAACCTCAAGGACTCCGGCGTAAACGTCAGAGTCGGCCTGCGCCCCGGCTCCGCCAACGCGAAGAAGGCCGAGCTCGCCGGCCTGCAGGTCGTTTCACCCGCCGAAGCCACGCAGTGGGCGGATGTCATCATGCTGCTCGTGCCCGACCAAACTGCCGCCAAGGTCTACAAGGAGATCGAAGCCGGCCTGCAATCCAAAGGTTCCGACGCCCAGCCGAAGACGCTGATGTTCGCGCACGGCTTCAACATCCGTTTTCGCACGATCAACCCGCCCGCGGACATCGACGTCTCGCTCGTCGCACCCAAAGGCCCCGGCCATCGCGTGCGCGAGGTCTTCACCGAAGGCGGCGGCGTTCCCGCGCTCGTTGCCGTCGAGCAGGACGCGTCCGGCAAAGCTCTGGCCAACGCGCTCTCCTACGCCAAGGCCATCGGCGGAACCCGCGGCGGCGTGCTCGAAACCACCTTCACCGAGGAAACCGAGACCGACCTCTTCGGCGAGCAGGCTGTGCTCTGCGGCGGCACCGCCGCACTCGTCAAGGCAGGCTTCGAGGTTCTCACCGAAGCCGGCTATCAGCCCGAGCTCGCCTACTTCGAGGTGCTGCATGAACTCAAGCTCATCGTCGATCTCCTCTACCGCGGCGGCCTCGAGTACATGCGCTACTCCATCTCCGACACCGCCGAGTGGGGCGACTACATCGCCGGCCCGCGCATCGTTACACCCGCCGTCAAGGACGCCATGCGCGGCCTCCTCTCCGACATCCGCGACGGCAGCTTCGCCAAGCGCTTCATCGAAGACCAGAACACCGGCCGCAAGCAGTTCGAGAAGTTCCGCGAGCAGGAACGCAACCACCCTATCGAAAAGGTGGGCGCCGAGCTCCGCAAGTCAATGCCCTTCCTCGACCCCGTAAAAGTTGAGAACGGAACCGTCGTCAAGGCGTAATCTCAATTCAAATCGGCGCAGCGGGGGACTCGCACGAGTTCCCCGTTTTCATGCCAGCGCGATTCGTGTAGACATGGAGCCGCCATGCAACCCACCATCTCCGTCGACAAACTCCTCGCCTGGAACGACAGCACCGCGCAGCACTGGCGCGACTTCATCCTCGCCTACCCCGCCATTCTCGAGCTGCCCTGCGACATCCGCAAAGGCAAGACCGTCGCCGACACGCTCCAGCACATCGTCGCGGTCGAGCTCCGCTACGCCCAGCGGCTCTTCGGCCTGCCGGAATCTCCCTACGAAGAGATCCCCAAATATTCCGTCGACACTCTCATGAAGGCCCACACCCTCGCATTCGATCTCCTGCGGAACCTCCTCGAACGACCCGATTACGACTGGTCAACCGAACTCAGCTTCGACACCCTCAGCCAGGGCCGCCTGCTTGCCACCCGCGAGACGATCGTCCTCCATCTTGCTCTCCACGGCATCCGCCACTACGCCCAGCTCTCCACCCTCGTCCGCCAACAAGGCTTCAGGCCAAACTGGCCCATGGACTACCTCTTCGTCTCCGCCCACCGCGCGTGACCGAGATCGCGCCGAACGCGACCTCGTCACGCGTTCAGCGCCGCTATCTACCTGAGCCACGACTCTCGAGTATTGGGCGCGGAAGTACCGCCGGATGGCGCAGCGGCCAGGCCGTCCATCGATGCGTTGCTGCCATACCAGTCCACATTCCGCGTGATATACATTGCCGCAGCCACGGCCGCGAAACTCGCAATCGCGCCGACTAGCAGGGCATACGCCTCGACCCGCAGCAGGACGTAGATGAACGCATACAGAGCGGTGAAGACCGCCAGCGCTCGATAAGCGAGCTTGCGACTCCGAAAGACCCATTCCGTATTGATTGAGAGCAGTCCAACGGTAGCCGCACCCGCAATCAGAAAGCTCAGGTCGAAGCCCAGGTGCTCAGCGAACGAGAGCAGAAGAAGATAGAAGATCGTCTGCGCAATTCCGACCAGCGCATACTGGGCAGGGTGCACGCTCTTGCGCGTCAGCACCTCAAAAAGAAAATACGTCAGGAACACGAGACCGAGAAACAGCGTGATGTAGTGCAGCGATCGGCGGGTGGAACGATAAGAATCAGCGAGCCGGATGCCAAGCACGTTGGTTGGCCGCGCTGTAGGGTTGTCGGCCGAAGCCGCGAGCAGGCCATGATGATCGGCTCGCTCCGTTGTCAGGCCCTCCACAAAGAACCCGGAGATGCTCATAACGAACGCGAGCAGAAGGATGATAAAAAACTTGGCGCCCAGCGAACGCGAGCGCAGGTTTGAAGTCAAAGGATCGGGCGGTACGAAGGTGCTCATTGCATTCTCCTGAAATTTAACTTTGTATTGCAAAGTGTCGTGGGACATCTCTCCAACAGCAAATCTTTTACACCGGGCCCTTAAGCCTCCGAAGGCGAAAGTTTTCGCAGAAGCTACTGCGCGTCGTCGGCTCGGACCGCAGAAGCCGCATCACGGACCACCTGCTCCAGCACACTGAGATATTCCATGTACCGTCTGCGCCCCGAAGCAGTCACACGCACGGTGGTCTGCAGCCGGCCACGATCTTCTTCCTTCGTGATCGAGATCATCCTGTCTTCCTCGAGCACCTGAAGATGGCGCGCAAGGTTGCCGTCCGTCAGCGCACAGAGCTGTTTCAGTTCGACAAAGCTCAGCCCATCGGGATGAGTCATCAGCGAACTGAGAACACTCAGCCTGGCGCGCTCATGGATCACGCGGTCAAGGCCTTCGTAGGCGAACGGCGCGGCCGATCTAGAGTTGTTCGTCTTCATGAATCGAAGCCTTTCGCGCGGAGAATTGATGAATTGCGGCCACGAGAATCATTCCCGCCGCGTACGGGCCTGCCATCACGACCGGAGCGAGCGTACGTGGATCACCGACGGCGATGCAGCCCAGACCCGACAGGAGAAACCATCCGCCCACGAGCAACATCAGCCGCGGCAAACACCGGCAGGAGGCGAAGACGCCCAGGCTGAAGATGATCTGCCACATGCCTGGAAGTACCCAGAGAATATTCGCCGAATAGCGCAGCAGCACAAAAGGCAGAATTGCCCCCGCGATTCCGGCGGGCAAAAACTGGATAACCGCAACGCGCACCATCTCGTCCGCCATCCCGGAATGGAGCCGCCTTGCCCGGGCAAGCATCTGAGTCGCGATAAGAGCCGCGCACAGTACGGCCGTCGTCAACCAGAGCGCGACGTACTGCACTGCATGCGTCGCAGGCTCCAGAATCCAGCGCCACTGCACCCAGCCCGCAAGTAGCGCAAGAACCGCGGTCGCCGAAAGAGTGAATGGACCGTAGCCGCGGAACTCGGACGTTTGAGCTACCTGACGGCGAATAGAACGTATGTCAACGAGCGCTCGGTCGAGGTCCGTCATAAGGATGATCCGGTCAAAGCAATTGAACAGCTCTCCAAGCAAGTTACACTTTGCAGTGCAAAGTGTAAAGCAAAATCATTGCGTCATCCCGCTCCGGCGGAAATCCCGCCTGATACCATCGCGCCATGCGCCGTGCCCTTTCCGTACTCACCCTCGCGCTCGCCGCCGTCGCGTCCTCTTCAGCGCAAACTCCTGCGGTAACCACCGATGCCCTCGCCCCGCTCGACTTCCTCCTCGGAACCTGGTCCGCACGAACCGACACCGGTGCGAGTTCTGCTGCCGCGCAATCCACCGGCACCTACACCTTCCATCGCGATCTCAACGGCCACGCGCTCGTGCGCTCCTCTTCATCCGACACCTGCAAAGGTCCCGCAAACTTCGATTGCAATCACCACGACCAGCTCACCATCTTCGCCGACCCCAACGCGCTCGCCGCGCACAAGTCCTCTCTGCTCGCGCTCTACATCGACAGCGAAGGCCACGTCATCTACTACGCCATCTCAACGCCCGATCCCCATACCGCCGTCTTCAACTCGCAGAATGCGCCCACGCAGCCCAAATTCCGCCTCATCTATCACCTTGAAGGCGATGGCCCCAAAGCCGTGATGACCGGCAAATTCCAGATGGCCGCACCTGGCTCCGACGACTTCCACTCCTACCTCGAGTGGTCCGGCCCGAAACAATAGCCGCGCGTCCAATCTCCGAAACGACGCGCGCCCGGAGAAACACATGCCACCCCTCGCCCTTCGCCTCAACGCCTTCGGCCTCGGCAATCTCCAGCTCGAACCCGCCGCGCTCCCCACGCTCGGCCCCACCGACGTCCACGTGCGCTTCCACGCCGCCTCGCTCAACTATCGCGACCTCATGGTCGTGCTCGGCCACTACAACCCAAAGATGCAGCTCCCGCGCATCCTCGGTTCGGACGCCGCCGGCGAGGTCGTCGCCATCGGCTCCGCCGTCACACTCTTCCAGCCCGGCGACCACGTCTGCAGCCTCTTCTTTCAGGACTGGCTCGACGGTGACATCCAGCCCCTCACCGGCAAATCCGCGCTCGGCGGTGCCATCGACGGCGTCCTCGCGACCGAGCGCATCCTTCCCGAAATCGGCCTCGTCCACGCGCCCGCACACCTCAGCTTCGAAGAGGCCGCCACGCTCCCCTGCGCCGCCCTCACCGCCTGGAACGCTCTCGTCGAGCAGGGCCATCTCCGCGCCGGCCAGACCGTCCTCGCCCAAGGCACCGGCGGCGTCTCGCTCTTCGCCGTCGAAATCGCCAAACTCCACGGCGCGACCGTCATTCTCACCAGCTCCTCGGACGAAAAGCTGGACCGCGGCCGCCGTCTCGGCGCGGATCACGCGATCAACTACAGGTCCACACCCGACTGGGACAAAGCCGTCAAAGACCTCACAGCCGGCAACGGCGTCGATCATGTCGTCGAGGTCGGCGGCCAGGGCACCATCGCAAAATCGCTCAGCGCCGT
>DASYBN010000499.1:0-6367 GCA_036500785.1 Acidobacteriaceae bacterium | reverse complement strand
GACGAGCTGCAGGACCGCTACGGGCAGCCGCCGGAGAATGTGCAGCACCTGCTCGCGGTCGGTGAGATTCGGCTTACGTGTGAGCGCCTCGGCATCGCGCAGATGGAGCGCAAGCGCGTTGCGGTTGACGAGCCGAAGAAGCCTGCAGGGGTTCCATCGAAACCTGCGCAACAGACCGTGCAATGGGATGGCCGCGAGGTGACGCGCCCGACGAACGCGTGGCAGCCCTCGACGACGCTCAACCGCACGCAGCAGCCGCTCGCCGGCCGGCATGGACAGGCGCCGCGGGTCGCGTCGTTGCAGTTCTCCTCGCGCGCTGCGCTTAATCGCAGCAGTGAATCGAACACCGCCAAGGCGGCGCGCGATGCCACTGCGGCACGCGCGGCGAACTCGCCGCTGGCGCAGGCCGGAAAAATGAAACCGATGCGTGACATGCTCTTCATCACATTCAGTGAGAAGCTGCACGCCGCGCCCGCAGAGCCGGGCAAGGGCATCAATGTCGGCGCGCTGATGAAGCTCGTCTCGCGCAATGCGAAGAATGGCGCGCAGCTAACGCCGCAAGGTGTGCTGCGCTGGCCATTGTCGAGCTCGGGCGCGGAGACGGTGCTCACTGAGAGCCGGGATCTGCTGTCGCAGCTGAGCGGCGCAAAGGAATGATCCAAGGTTGCGATGCTGAAGCAGCCATGCTTCCGCAGGGGCCTGACAACGACCTAACGCCGCCGCATCAGCAGCAGCACGATCAGGATGAGCACGATCACGCCGATGCCGGGAAAGAGGAAGAAGTGGCCGGTGCTCGTAGCGCCGGCGACGACGCAGCCGGTCAGTGCGGTCGAGGAGAGCAACAGAACAGTCAGCGTGAGGAGCGCGGCGAATCGGGGCATGTGCATTCTTGTGTGATGCAGGATGTATGGATCGGGCGGTTCATCGTTCGATCAGTAATGGGGTATGCGTCTGGCCGGCCGCTTCCCTATAATCCCCGCATGTTCGCTGCACGCGCCGTTCTCTCCCTCGCCACGTCCTTTTTTGTGTTCTCTGCACTGGCCCAACACCCCAGTGCGGACGGCGCAGGGCAGACCTTCAATACGCTCTCTGAGCAGTACTTCGAGCAGGTCTACTTCAAGTTCTCGCCAACAGCGGGAACCGCCGACGGTCTGCATCAGTTCGACACGCAACTCGAGGACTACTCGGCTGCAGGAGTGCAGAAGGAGATTGCCGCGCTGCATGAGTGGGAGGGAAAGATCAGTGCGGTTGATCCGAGCGCGCTCGACGCCGAGCCCGCGGCCGACAGGGACATTCTGCTGAACTCCATCCGCGCCGGGCTGCTGCAGGCTCGAGGTCATTCGCGGCTGGGAGAAGAATCCTGATAACTACTCGAGCGGCGTGACCGGCTCTGTCTACACCATCATGGAGCGGCCCTATGCTCCGGTTGACGTGCGCCTGCACGCTGCGATCGAGCGCGAAAAACAAATTCCGCAGGTCCTGGTCGAAGCCCGCAAGAACCTCAAGAACCCGCCGCACATTTACACGGAGATTGCGCTGGAGCAGATCGACGGCGACATCAGTTTCTTCCAGAACGACGTTCCGGAGGCCTTCGCATCAGCGACTGATCCGGAGTTGAAAGCCGAGTTCGCGAAGACCAACGCCGCAGTCATCGATGCGCTGAAGAGCTACGGCGCGTGGATGAAGTCCGACCTGCTGCCGCGCTCGAATGGCGACTTCCGCTATGGCGCCGACACCTTCCGCAAGGCGCTCGCGTACAACGAGATGGTCGATATTCCGCTGGATCGCCTGCTGCAGATCGGCTACGACGACCTGCACAAAAATCAGGCCGAGTTTGCGCGAGTCGCCAAAGAGATTGATCCGTCGAAGACGCCGCAGCAGGAGCTAGCGGAGCTTGCCGCGATCCATCCTGCGCCGGATCACCTGCTCCAGGCTTTCCATGATCGGTTCGACTCCGAGCTCAACTTCATTCGCTCGCACCACATCATCACGGTGCCCAGCGATGTGCAGCCCACGCTGCAGGAGACGCCGCCCTTCATGCGTGCGACCACGCAGGCGTCGATGGACCCACCGGGACCGTTCGAGACGCACTCGACGAAGGCATACTTCAACGTCACGCTGCCGGAGTCAAACTGGCCTGCGCAGAAGACCAGCGAGTACATGGCTGCATTCAACGTCGGGACAATCGTTTCGACCAGCGTGCACGAGGCGTATCCAGGACATTACATTCAGTTCCTCTGGACACCGCAGTTTCCTTCCACGATTCGCAAGGTCATCGGCGCGAACACCAACATCGAGGGATGGGCGCACTACTGCGAGCAGATGATGCTGGATCAGGGTTACAACGCGCCGGGTGTCGGCGCAAAGGACGAGCACGAATCGAAGCTCATCCGGCTGGGCCAGCTGCAGGATGCGCTGCTGCGCGATGCGCGCTTCATCGTTGCCATCCGCATGCACACCGGTGTGGGTGGCGAGCTCACGATCCCGCAGGCGGAGGATTTCTTCGTCACTGAGGGCTATCAGGCGCGGCCGATCGCGGAGGTTGAGACGAAGCGCGGAACCGCGGATGCGCTCTATCTTTACTACACGCTCGGCAAGCTGGAGATCATGAAATTGCGCGCAGACGTGCAGCAGCGCGAGGGCGCATCGTTCTCGCTCGAGCGGTTTCACGACGCGTTTATGCACCAGGGATTTGCGCCGATTAAGGTCATCCGCAAGACGATGTTGCATGACAACTCGCCCGTGCTCTAGGCTAGGGCCGGCCCTGCGGCGGTCGAAGCTTACTGCAGACTCAAAACCCGCATCGAAAGCCTTGGTACTATCACTCGAGTCTTCAGGAGAACAGGAACACGCATGTCATCAATGAAGGTGCGCAAGGCCGTCTTTCCGGCGGCCGGTTTTGGCACTCGTTTTTTGCCCGCCACCAAAGCAACTCCCAAGGAGATGCTCCCGCTCGTCGATAAGCCGCTGATCCAATACGGCGTCGAAGAGGCTGTCGCCGCCGGCTGTACGGAGATCATCATCGTTACCGGGCGCGGCAAGTCGTCGCTCGAAGATCACTTCGATAAGTCGTACGAACTCGAGACGGCTCTTGAGGCGCGCGGAAAGACCGCACTGCTCGAGCTTGTCCGCGGGGTTTCGCATCTCGCGAAGATCAGCTACACGCGCCAGCCCGACGCGCTGGGCCTCGGCCACGCTGTGCTGCAGGCCAAGGAGCTCGTCGGCAATGAGCCTTTCGCGGTGATTCTGCCCGACGATGTGGTCGATGCACAGACGCCGTGCCTCAAGCAGATGGTTGACGCGTTCGAGCAGACGCAGGCCTCGATTCTCGCCTCGGAGATCGTCGAAGGCGCGGCCATCTCGTCCTACGGTTGTCTGGACTGCGTGCAGGATCCAAACGATCCGCGCCTGCTAGACGTAATTAACATGGTTGAGAAGCCGAAGCCGGAGGAGGCGCCCAGCCAGCACGCGATCATTGGCCGCTACATCCTGACGCCGCGGATCTTCGAGATGCTGGAGCAGGTGAAGCCCGGCTCGGGCGGCGAGATTCAGCTCACCGACGGCATCAAGGCGCTGCTCCAGTACGAAAAGGTGTATGGCTTCACCTACGAGGGCACGCGCTACGATGCTGGCGACAAGCTCGGCTTCCTGAAGGCTACGGTTGAGTTCGCGTTGCGGCGCGACGATCTCGGCCCGCGCTTCCGAAACTGGCTTAAGCATCAGAGCTTCTAGCGCAACGCACAAACCTGAGCTTCGTTTCGCTGCATCCAATTTGATAGCGGTCGCAGCACGACACGTTCATGGATAAGGGGATCGAGCGACAGGACATCACGCGCCCTGCAAGACCAAGGAAGGCGAACGGCCAACCCGGTGCAGAACCGCGCTGGGCCTCTGGCGCCAAGACGATTCTGGGTACGGCCGCGCGGCCCGCAAGCCGCATCTGGTTCACCATCGACAATGGAACGCTCGCTGAGATCTATCATCCTGACGTCGACCAGGCCAACACGCGGTCGGTGAAGTTCATCGTCACGGGCGCGAACGGCTTCTTCTCGGACGAGATATGGGACGCAGAGCACAAGGCGGAATGGATTGCGCCGGGTGCACCGGGCTGCCGCATCGAGTCGCATGCGAAGTCGGGCGCCTACACGCTGACGAAAGAGTTCGTGCCCGACCCGATGCACGACACGCTGCTTCTACGCGGCAAATTCACGGCCGCCGGCCATGGTGTCGATCGCAGCGATCTGGACCGCAGCGATCTGGACCGCAGCGATCTGCGGCTGTATCTGGTGATCGACGCGCACATGGGTGACCGCGGTGCGAACAACAACGCGTGGGCCGGCGAGTACAAAGGCGATCCGATGGTGTTCGCGCAGCGCGGCGCGGTGTGCATGGCGTGCGCCAGCTCACCGCCAGCCCTGCAGACGAGTGTCGGATACATCGGAACGTCGGACGGCTTTACTGTTTTGCGCCGCGGAGAGCCGCTGCCGGATGCGAACGACGCGCCCAACGGCAACATTGCCATGACGATGGAGATCGACACATCGGCTGACGGCAGCTTTACCGTTGCGATCGCGTTTGGCGCGGACTCCGCCGAAGCCGGGCAGCAGGCGCGCGCCGGTCTATTTGAAGAGTTCGAGACAGTGCGTCATCTGTTCATCCGGCAGTGGAACGAGTTGCAAAGTGACTTCCGCGATCTACCCGACCTCTCCGGCCACAGCCTGAATATGTATCGCGTCAGCACCGCCGTGCTCGAAGCGCATCAGTCGAAGCGCTTTCCGGGTGGGTTTGTGGCGAGCCTTTCTGTTCCATGGGGTTTCGCGCGTGGCGACAAGGACATCGGCGGCTACCACGTGCTCTGGCCGCGGGATATGGTCGAGGTGGCCATGGCCAAGCTGGCCAGCGGGGATGCACACGCCGCGCGCTCCACGCTCTTCTATCTGGCGTGCACGCAAAACACGGATGGCGGCTGGAGCCAGAACATGTGGCTGGACGGCACGCCGCACTGGAACGGCATCCAGATGGACGCGATCGCGCTGCCCATTCTTCTCGCGGACAAGATGCGCCGCGAGGACGCGCTCGAGGACGTGAAGCCCGCACGCACGGTGCAGCACGCGGTGCGCTTTCTCCTTTGCTATGGGCCGGTGACCCAGCAGGACCGATGGGAGACTACGCCGGGCTACTCGCCCAACACGATGGCAGCCGAGGTCGCAGCGCTGCTTGCGGCGGCGGAGTTCTTCGATCTCGCCGGAGAAGATGGGCACGCCGCGTTTCTGCGCGAGACCGCCGATGCGTGGAATGACAGCATCGACGAACTCACCTACGTCGAAGGCACACCGCTGGCCGAGCGTCACGGCATCCATGGCTACTACATGCGCGTGACTCCGCCGGAACGCATTGAGGTGGGCAGCGTGAAGCATCTGCGCATCCGGATGCCTAACGTCTCGACGGGCCCGCAGAGCCGCCGGGCGATTGATATTGTCAGCCCGGGATTTCTCGCGCTGGTTCGGCTCGGCCTGCGCGCGCCGGACGATCCACGCATCGTCGACACGCTGAACCTTGTGGACGCCACGCTGCGCGTCGAGACGAAGACCGGCTCGGCATGGCGACGCTCCACCGACGACGGTTATGGTGAGAAGGCCGATGGCAGCCCGTTTCGCAAGCACGGCATCGGCCGCTGCTGGCCGCTGTTGGCCGGCGAACGCGCGCATTATGAACTGGCCGCAGGCCGGCGTGACCGCGCGATCGAGCTGCTCGGAACCATCGCACGCCAGACCAGCGAGTGCGGCATGATTCCCGAGCAGATCTGGGACGCCGACGATATCCCCGAGCACTATCTCTACAACGGCCATCCCACCGGCTCGGGCATGCCGCTCGCCTGGGCGCATGCCGAGTACATCAAGCTGCTTCGCTCGCTCGATGAAGGCGCGATCTGGGACTGCCCGCCGCAAACCGTGCAGCGGTATCAGCGCGAGCGCCGCACCGCGAGCTTCCAGATCTGGACACCCACGCAGCGCCGCGGATGTCTTGCGCAGGGCAAAGATCTGCGCCTCGACTTCCCGGTAGCGGCGCGAGTGCAGTGGGCCGCTGGCAAGCACATTGGCGCAGCGGAGACTGCTGATACCGGTCTGGGGCTCCACTGCGCCACGCTGTGCACGCACGAGCTCGCGGCGGAGGAGATGATCCGCATCTCTGTCGAGCTCCGCGCGAAATCCGACGATAAAATTCCGTCCACCTTCTTCGTCCGGGTGAAGTCCTGACCGGATCGAACTCTGCTAGCTTGGAGCTTGCAGTGCTGGCGCGCGGAGGTCCTCAGGTGTTCGGCGGTTCGGGGTCACAACGGCTCAATCGTTCTTCGCACCTCGTTCGT
>DASYBN010000498.1:0-3412 GCA_036500785.1 Acidobacteriaceae bacterium | reverse complement strand
GCAGCAGCGCGATCGGCTGCTTTGGTCACATCCAGTGCAAGTGCCTCTGCTTCGATGCCTTCGCTGCGTAATTTGCTCGCAGCGTCAGCAGCCTCGCGCTCTGTGCGTGCGGTAACAACCACGCGTACGCCTTGCTGGCCCCAACTGCCGTGCAGTCTCAAAACCGATTCCGCGATTGGAACCAGTAACTAAAGCTACTTTCTTTTCGTTTGCCATGCTGGTGGCCTCCTGATTCGTAGATACAAGAAGGCCTGCGAATGACTCTTTAAGTCTTTAATATTTCCGACCAGTCGGAAGCTAATGTAAAACACATCCGACCAGTCGGTCGAAAAAGATGAATCCCCGGGGATGTTTCCGGCGTCTACTCTCGTGAAGGCCAAAATCGCCAGCCAGGACCCGAACCCGAAGACTTCCTCCCCTACAAAATCCTCGATACCAACCGGCAGAAAAGCCTCAGCAAGTCGCCGGAAGGCCGCAACCAAATCGCGTGCCTGAACCGCGAACCCGGAGAAAACGAATTGAAAGTCTACTGGTCAACATATTTTGCCTCGGCAGCGTTTGCGGTCACTCTCACCTTCGCCGCTTCGGCGTTCGCGCAACACGCAGACGCGATGTATTCGGCCACGGCCACTACACCCACCACGGATAGCGATCCTTGGTGGAAGCACGCTGTCATCTACGAGGTGTACCCGCGCAGCTTTGCGGACTCAAACGGCGACGGCGTTGGCGACCTGAACGGCATCACGCAGCACCTCGATTACCTGCAGCAGCTCGGTGTAGACACCATCTGGCTCGCGCCCATCTATCCATCGCCGCAGGTCGATTTCGGTTACGACATCTCCGACTACGAAGCCGTTGATCCGCAGTACGGAACGCTCAAGGACTTTGATCGCCTGCTCGCCGAGGCGAAGAAATGCAACCTGCGCATTGTGCTCGACATGGTGCTTAACCACACGTCAGACAAAGATCCGTGGTTCATCGAAAGCGCGTCGTCGCGCGCCAACCCGAAGGCGGATTGGTATGTCTGGAACGACGGCATTCCGGCCAGCACGCCCAACCTGCCCGATGCCCAGAAGCAGAACGTGCACAAAGGTCCCAAAGGGGACGTCGCTCCGCCCAATAACTGGCAGAGCGCGTTTGGCGGCAGCGCGTGGGAGTGGGTTCCGGCACGGCAACAGTTCTATTACCACATGTTCTATCCGCAGCAGCCGGACCTGAACTGGCGCAATCCTGAGGTCGAGCAGGCCATGTTCAACGTGATGCGCTTCTGGCTCGATCGCGGCGTCTCCGGTTTCCGTCTCGATGCCATCCAGACGCTCTATGAGGATCCGCAACTGCGCAGCGCTCCTCAGGGCAACGCCATGTTCTCGCTGGGCTACACATATGACCTGCCAGAGATCCACGACGTATTGCGGCGGCTGCACGCCATGGTGGCCAGCTACCCTGGTCAGCGCGTACTCATCGGCGAACTGTTCGAACCCAGCATGGCCGGCCTCGACAAGTTCTACGGCGGCGAAGCGAAGAACGAGTTGCAGCTTCCGATGGACTACTTCTTCGGCTTCCCGCACCTGCTTACCGGAAACTTCACGGCGACTAAGGACAGGCTCGACGTCAACTTCTACCGTCAGCACCTCATCGACATATCCGCGCAGTTGCATGGTTCGCGTCCGTTCATCTTCTTCAACAATCACGACAACGTGCGCTCCATCGATCGCTTCGGCGACGGAACGCACAACATAGATATCGCGCGCATCAACGCAGCGCTGCTGCTGACCACACCTGCAACGGTGCAGCTCTTCGAAGGGGAAGAGATCGGTATGGTCACCACCACGCCGACGCGCCGTGAAGACGTGAAAGATCCCGTCGGCCGCCGCGAGTGGCCCAAGAACAAAGGTCGCGACGGCGAGCGCACGCCCATACAATGGACGTCCGGACCGCAGTCCGGCTTCTCGACCGATGCAAACACGTGGCTGCCCATCCCGCCGAGCTACAGAACAACGAATGTGCAGACCGAAGAGGGCGAGCCCGACTCGTTGCTCAACTGGTACAAGGCGCTCATCGCGCTGCGTCGCACGAGCCTGGCGATGCGGGACGGAGGCATCACGATCGTCGACAAGACGAACCCGAACGTGCTTAGCTTCGTCCGCACTGCACCGGCGAAAGCAAAGCCGGTCATTGTCATGATGAACTTCACAGCGAGCCCGCAGACCGCGAACATCAAGCTGCAGGACGCGGGAGTCGCCAACGGTACACCGCACCCGCTGCTTGCCAGCCCGGGCGCGCATGCGCCGTCGGATCTCTACGCGGCCAAGTTGCCGCCCTTCGGCGTCATGATCGTGAGCATCGAATAAGAGACCGCGAGGCTCGCGATTTCCAAAGCGTCTCTAGGCTCCGTCGATCACGACAACTTTATTGTCTCGGAGTGCTCTGAGATCGTGCTGCTGGTCACTTGCTTGCCGTATCACACCGTGCAGTCCGCACTATCGATTGGGCTGCTTCCGCTCAAACGCTCCGGAATCGCCAAAGCGAGTTCTTGCACTGCGGTCACGTTCTGAGTCCGTCATCCCCAAACCGCTGTTTAAGGACCTTAATAAACACAGTATGTCGTCTATCCATGCACTGTGTTGAAGTCAATCCGAATGACAAATTCTGGCCAAATCGCTCATTGAGATGCGGATGCGACGGTTGTTTCCGGGTTCCGGTAGGATTGTCGGCTACTCTTCCTTAACCCCAAAATCGGGTTATGTCCGGATTGCCGGTGATCCTCCCGCAACTCGCGAAGACGTCCAGAATGACCTGCGAAATATCTCAATGAGTGATTTGGATTTATCACTCATCGAGAAACCTAATGCCGGAGAGCTGCTTTTCGGGGGTTGAGAATCGGAGCTGCGAGTCCGCTCAATTGTTTGATTAGAGACCCAGACAACTTGCCGGGACGGCAAGGGCCTGGAGTAGTATCAGTGCGAACATCGCGCCCCTTCAATCGACGCGCAGCGCGGTCGTCGGGACGTCCCGAGTCTCCGGCTATTCAATCTGCAAGCGAGGGCTCTAGGAATAGAACCTCTCAGTTTGCGCTCCAAACGATCAGCGGCGGTTCTTATGCTGAGCTGAAATAGACTTTGCGGCGGAGCGCTCAGCAAGACTTTGGCCTCGCTCTTCGAGTGCGCGGGCTCGCCCTTCGACAGAGCGGCTCTGGCGGGCGTCGCATGTCCCTCCACAAACCGTTTGCGAGAGGCTGCGCAAAACCTGTCTGGCTGAGGTCGACAGGTCCTTATATTCACCGTTGAACCACGAACTGATGATGGCGCTCATGATCGCCAGCGTCACGCCGGCCAGTAACCTCGGGTTCACTTTCCCTTTGGAGGTGCTTTTGAAACGAACTGCAAATGCATCCATGAGGGTGTCTTCGACC
>DASYBN010000497.1:0-2708 GCA_036500785.1 Acidobacteriaceae bacterium | reverse complement strand
CGCGGAACCAGCACAACTCGTCTTCGACCGCGGCCGCGCGTCCTCGCTGACGCTCTCACCTGACGGCAAGCTGCTCGCCTTCATCAGCACGCGCGGCACGGGCCAGCGTGAACACAGCTTCCTCGCGCTCTTCGATCTCAGTACGCACGCGCTGACGTTCCCCGCGCCCGCAACAGACATCGATTCCGCGCCGGCATTCTCGCGCGATGGCAAACAGCTCGCGTGGCTGCGCTCGCCGTTCGTCACTCCGCCGGAGTTCGCGCCCGCTCGCCTCTCCGCGAATCCCTGGTCGATTCAGGTGCTCGATCTCGTGACCGGGCACGCGCGCGCAGCTTTCACGGCCGCGCCCAACGTCCCCGGCTCCGTGCTTCCGCACATGTCTCTGGGCGAGCCCCGGCTCTTCTGGACCGCGCACGGACAGATCGTCTTTGCGAGCGAGGCCGACGGCTGGGTTCACCTCTACGCGATCGATCCCGCGCACAGCGAGCGCACGCCGCAGCTGCTCACCGAAGGTCCCTTCGAGGTCGAAGACCCCGCGCTCAGCGCCGATGGAACCACGCTGGTGTATGCGTCGAACGAAGCAAGAAGCGATCCGCTGGACACCGACCGCCGCCACATCTGGCGCGTTGAGCTCGACACCGAACCCTCTCCCTCTGAGGTAACGCACGGCGCCGGAATCGAGACGCACCCGCAGCTTGCTGCCGCGAGCGGCGCTCTGGTCGCGCTCATCTCCAACGCGCGCGAGCCGATGCACACGGCCTTCATCACCCCACACGGCGAGATGCAGCCGCTGCACCTGAACGCGCTGCCCGCAGGCTATCCGGCAGCCCATCTGATCGCGCCCGAGCAGGTGCTCTTTCCCTCGCAGGACAAGCTCTTCACCTTGCACGGGCAGCTCTTTTTTCCAACTGGCTTCAACCCGCGCCAGCCTCATCCGGCCATCCTCTTCTTTCATGGCGGCCCGCATCGCCAGATGCTGCTGGGCTATCCGGGCATGGATTATTACTCGAACGCCTATGCGATGAACCAGTACCTCGCGTCGCGCGGCTTCATCGTGCTCAGCGTGAACTACCGCTGCGGCATCGGCTACGGCATGAACTTCCGCGATTGCGAGAACGCCGGCGCCGCAGGCGCGAGCGAGTACAACGATGTGCTCGGAGCCGTGAACTACCTGCGCGCTTCGTCGTACGTCGACCCCGCGCGCATCGGCGTCTGGGGCGGAAGCTACGGCGGCTATCTCACCGCGCTCGCTCTCGCGCGCAATAGCGACCTCTTCGCCGCCGGCGTTGACTTCCACGGCGTCCACGAGTGGGCCCGCGAGGACAACGCCGCCGCCGACTGGCTGCGCGGCTCACTCGCCGAGCAGGAGCGCATCGCCGCCGTCGCGCACACCAGCTCTCCCATGGCCGCGGTCGAGCGCTGGCGCTCGCCCGTGCTGCTCATCCACGGCGACGACGACCCCGAGGTCGCCTATCAGCAGACACCACGCCTCGCCGATGCACTTCGCGCGCGCGGCGTTGCTGTGGATGAACTCATCTTTCCCGACGAGGTCCACGACTTCATCCTTCACCGCGACTGGATGACAAGTTATGGCCGCACCGCCGCGTTCTTCGAGAGCGTCTTGCATCCCGAACGCTGAGCTCTACGTCCCACACATATATGTCGATCGTGGACGACCTTGGCATCCTGGAGCAACAGGAACACCTCCTTCGCTTCACCAGCTTCAACCCCGAAACTGCATGGGAGCTCGGCTGTTATCTGCGCACGCTCCTCATGGACTGCCGCGCGGGCGGCACCATCGAAATCGAGCTCGCCGGGCATCTGCTGTTCGCCTGCGCAACGCCTACTTCAAATCGCGGACAGGTCGACTGGATCCGCCGCAAACGCAATGTCGTGCATCACTTCGGCCGCAGCTCTTACGCCATCGGGCTCATCCTCGAGAGCAACAACGAGACGCTGCAATCGCGCCACTGCCTGAAGGCTAGCGACTACGCCGCGCAGGGCGGTGGCTTCCCGATTCTGCTCCAGGGCACAGGCGCCGTCGGCAGCGTCGTTATCTCCGGGTTGCCCCAGCGCGATGACCACAGCCTTGTGATTTCGGCGCTCGCCAAAATACTCGACATGGATGTCCCGCGCCTCTCCTGACGCATTTCCCCTATCCTGAAGCAGATGAACTCGACGCTTCGCATCACGCGCCGCGCAGCCGACCGCCTGCGCGCCGGACATCTCTGGGTCTATCGCTCGGACATCGAGCAGGCGGAGGACACGCTCGCGCCGGGCGCGCTCGTCACGGTCGTCGACAGCCGCAAGATTCCGCTCGGCACGGCGCTCTACTCCTCCACTTCGCAGATCGCCGCGCGGCTTGTCTCGCGCTCGCCCGCGCTCACGCGCGAGCAGTACCTCGCCGACCTGCGCGTGCGCATCGAGGCCGCACTTGCACTGCGGCATCAGATCGCGCCCGTGAGCCCGGAGAACAACGGACTGCGGCTCATCTTCAGCGAGGCCGACGACCTGCCCGGCATCATCGCTGACCGCTACAACAATCTCGTCCTTCTGCAACTGCTCACGCAAGGCACCGCGCAGGATGATCTGCGTGGTGTGCTCATCGATACACTGCGCGCGCAGCTCGCGCCCGCCGGCGACCCGCTGACGATCTGGGAGCGCCCCGACCCGCGCATTCGCGAGCTCGAGCAGCTTCCTGCGCCTCC
>DASYBN010000496.1:0-14804 GCA_036500785.1 Acidobacteriaceae bacterium | reverse complement strand
GACGACGTCGATCTTCTTGCCGATGTAGTACTGGGCGAAGGCGTCGATGAGCTGGGCGAAGCCGGTCTTGTCCTTGAGGACGGTGGTGATGTCGTAGAAGAGGATGCCGGGCTTGGGGAAGTCGGGGACGGCGCGGATGAGCGCTTTGAGGGGCTCGCAGTTGATCGGTTCGGGCATGGATTCTTTCGGAAGTGGTTAGGAGTTAGTGGTTAGTCGTTGGTGAAAGGCGAAGAGGAACTACCAGGCACCCTGGATTTCGAAGTCTTTGAGGGTGGCGGCTTCGGACTCCTCGAGCTCGTGCTCGATGACTTTGTCGACGCGGCTGCCGCGCGAGCCTTTCTTTAGTTCCGCGCGGAGTTCGTCGAGGTCTTCGAGAGGGCCGGCGGCGACCACTTCGACGTCACCGCTGTCGGTATTGCGGACCCATCCCCGCAGGCCAAGCTCGGAGGCTTCGCGGTGGACGAACCAGCGGAAGCCGACGCCCTGGACGCGGCCGCGGATGAGGAAGTGAAGGACCATGTCATCAACAACTGTAGTGCAGGCTTACGCGCGGGACATGTAGGCGCCTTCGGCGGTGTCGACGCGGATCTTTTCGCCTTCGTTGATGAAGGGCGGGACCTGCACGACGAGGCCGGTCTCGGTCTTGGCGGGCTTGGTGACAGAGCTCGCAGTCGCGGACTTGATCCCGGGCTCGGTTTCAACGACGGTCATCTCGACGACAGTGGGAAGCTCGATGCCGACGGGCTTGCCGTCGTGGAAGCTGACTTCGATGAGGAGGTTCGGGGTGAGGTATTCGACGGCGTCGCCGAGGGTGTCGTGCTTGAGGGCGGTCTGTTCGAAGGTGTTCTGGTCCATGAAGTAGTAGTCATCGCCGTCGTTGTAGAGGTACTCCATCTTGATGGAATCGACGTGGATGCGCTCGATGGGGTCGGGGGAGCGGAAGCGCTCGACGAACATGGAACCGGTGCGGATGTTGCGCAGCTTGGCCTGGATGAAGGCGCGCAGATTCCCCGGGGTGCGGTGCTCGACCGAGAAGACGAGGTGCAGGTCGTCTTTGAATTTAATGATCATGCCGGGGCGCATCTGCGTGGCGGGAATCGCCATAAAAAACTCCTGAGCTTTCAGTGGATTGGCGGGGCGGCGAGGCGCGGCCCTACAGATTCATTGTAAATGAGCGAGTCAGCAAGTCAGCAAGTCAGCAAGTCAGCAAGGCTATTACGCTGGCTGCGCAGGTTTGCTTTCGTGATGGAAGATCTTGTGAAAGAAATGGCCGATGGCGTGAAAGAGGTCGTGCGCGCCAGGTGGCGTGGGCGGCGGCGTGGGGCTGGTGTTGTTTCCTGTGCCGGAAGGTGAGCCGGTCGATGATGTCTCGGTGGGAGCCGCTGCGGGCTTTGGTGGCTCGACGGTGCTGGGCGGTGGGGTGTTGGGGTGCGCGGCGTCGTAGGTGAAGACGGTGGAGACTTGGGTGTGCGGCTCGCCGGCGGGTGCGGCGTTGGTGGGTGGCGGCGTGGGCGCGAGACCAACGCTGGCGGCGGCCGGGAACGGATGCTCGGCCGCAGCGACGGGCGGCGTAACCGGCTGGCCGGGGTTCGCGGTGGGAGCGGCGGCAATCTGCTGTGTGGGTGCGGGAGGCGCAGCCGGGCAGCCGCACGGGGAGCGCTCGTTGTCGACGACCTCGCGCAGGCTGCCATGCTCGAAGAGGACGTGCTGGCCGGGGATGAGGCGGTACTGCGCGGAGGAGAACGGGTCAGAGAGTGTGAGCACGGGCGCGGAGGCGCCGGCGTTTTCGACGCAGGTGTCGCCGTTGGGCGTGACGCGGAGGCGCAGGTCGTAGTGGCCGGGGTGTTCGAGCGTGAAGCGGATGTCCGGCGTGAGGATGACGTCCTGTGGTTGTGTGGGCGAGTGAATTTCGATGGCGCCGCGATCGAGGCCGAAGAGGAGTGAGTCTTCGGTGCCGGAATGGAGAAGATGGAACTGGCTGGTGGCGCAGACGAGGACTTCCCCGCCGCGAGCGAGTGAGATGGCGGCGGAGTGGTCGTACGCCGTAACGCTGGCGTTGGTCAGCAGGCGCGCAGTTGAGCCTTGGACCTCAAGGCCGCCGGTGACGAGGGCGTCGCGCGTGGGGACGGTGCCCATGGAGGGCGTCGCGGGCTGCTGCGCGTGAAGGATTGTCGATGAGAGCAGCGCGAGCATTAGGGAGAGGCGGATCATCCGTGCCAAGTCTACTGTTTGAGGAAGTTGGCGATGAGTTGTTTGCCGTGGTCGGTGAGGACGGACTCGGGGTGGAACTGGACGCCTTCGATGGGCAGGGATTTATGACGCAGGCCCATGACAGTGCCGGGATCAGGTGCGCCGTTGCCAGGAGCGACGCGCGCGGAGATCTCGAGCGAGTCAGGAATGGACTCTTCGCGCACGATGAGCGAGTGATAGCGCGTGCAGGTCATGGGCTGCGGGAGATCGCGGAAGACGCTGCGGTTGTCGTGCTCGATTGCCGAGGTCTTGCCGTGCATGAGCTGCGGCGCGCGGACGACCTCGGCACCGAAGGCCGCACCGATGGCTTGATGGCCGAGGCAGACGCCCAGCGTGGGGATCTGGTCAGCGGCGGGAAGTGCGGCGAGGCGCCGGATCAGTGGGATGAGGATGCCGGCTTCCTGCGGTGTGCATGGCCCGGGCGAGAGCAGGATGCGCGAGGGGCGCAGGGCGATGATTTCGTCGGGCGTAAGCTCGTCGTTGCGACGAACGACAATCTCATTTTCGCCTAGCTCGCCGATGTATTGGACGAGGTTGTAGGTGAAGGAGTCGTAGTTGTCGAGGACGAAGACCATCGCTGAATCGATTGTAGGCGTTCGCCGAATTACCCGTTATGCGGATTCAGTGCGCTTGATGATGAAGACGGTCTTGTCGTCGATGAGCGCCTCGTCGCCGCTCTTGCGAAGGAGATCGTCCTGTTCGAGTGCGTAGTCCATCAGCGCAGTGCAGATGTCGCGGGCAGACTCGCGGGAGTGTTGCTGCAGGATGACTTCGAGGCGTTGGCGAGCCTGCTCATCGCTGCCATCGTAGACACCGTCGCTGTAGAGAACGAGGATGTCGCCGGGATTGATGAGGTTAATTTCGGCGACGTCGTAGGACCTGAACTCATGCTTGCGGAAGTCGAGTGAGAAGTATTTGCGCCGGTCAGGATGATCGGCGGGCAGCTGCAGTCCGAGAGCGAGGAACTGCGCGACCTGGTCATCGTTGAGCGTGAGCAGCCGCGAGGACTTCGACGAAAAGACCAGCGGCGGCGGGTGCCCGAAGTTGGCGAAGCGGAAGGAGCCGTTGGGACGCACTTCGCCGTAGAGCATGGTGGCAATCTCTCGCGCGTAGCCGCGCTCGTTCATGCCAAGCGCGTTGCGCGCGGTCGCGGATTGCGCGAGGCGCAGGTTGAGATTTTCAAAAAGCTCGGGCGTGGTCTTTCCGTACTGGTCCAGCTCGACGAGCATGAGCGCGTGGAAGGTGTCGTGAACGGTAGACGCAATCTTTGCGGAGATGATTCCGTGTCCCTGTGCATCGACAACGAGAACGCCGGCTGTTGAGTGAAGATCGGGCAGGTCTTCAGCGACGCGCACCTGCTCGGAGCTTTTGGCGAACCTGTACTCGGCTTCCATTTCCGGTCTGTAGCCGGGAGTTCCCCGCATCCATTCGATGTGATCGTCGACGCAGTTGCGCGACGGAGCGCCCGGCGGGAGTGGCTCAAGAAGCTCCTTCGCGAGGCGCTGCGCACGCCGGATGCGTGCATCGATGTCGTAACGCTGCTGGAAGTTGATGTACTCGAAGATGTCGCCGCCGACAACTTCGGCGGGAATGGAATTGCCGAACATCTCGATGCCAGGGATCTGCGGGATCGCGCCTTCGACGGGCATGAGGCGCTGTCGCAGATATTGATCGATCGACGGTGCTGTCCCTGATTTCGGCATAGAAGGATGCGCGCGGTAAACTTTGAATTCCTCACTAGAGTAGCTCACGGCAAGGACAAACGATGGTTGCGATTCAACTGGAATATCAGGGAGACCTGCACTGCAAGACGGTGCATGGGCCTTCGGGGACGGAACTGTTTACGGATGCGCCGAAGGACAATCAGGGGCGTGGCGAGAGTTTCTCGCCGACGGATTTGGTCGCCACAGCGCTGGGCAGTTGCATTCTGACGACTATGGCGATCATGGGGCGGACGCTGGGGCTGGAGATTGCCGGTGCGACCGCGTCGGTTGAGAAGGAGATGACCAGCTCGCCTCCGCGGCGAATTGCGCGGCTGGCGGTGAGGATTCATATGCCGGGACAGTTCAGCGCGGACGACAAGGCGAAGCTGGAGCGCGCGGCGCATACGTGCCCAGTGCACCGGAGTCTGCATCCGGAGGTTGAGGCGCCGATTGAGTTCACGTGGGGATGAGCTTGTAGCGATCCGTTGTAGTCTTGTTCGCAATCAGAAGACCTAAAGCTGCGAGAGAGAGTGCGATGGATATCCACGTCCCAAATGAGCCGGTGATGACCTGGAAACAGTTCTTCGTGCACATGGCGATTGTTGTGCTCGGAGTGTTGATTGCGATTGCACTGGAGCAGACGGTGGAATGGATGCATCACCGTCACCAGCTGCATGAGCTGCGCGAGGGTCTGAACCAGGACGCGCAAAAGGCTATGCGCGATGCAGACTCCGTGATTGCTGCGCAAACTGCCATAGCGGCCAACATTCATGAGAACGCGCTGGCAGCGCGTGACGCGGCGCAAAACCACAAAACATTCCAGCCGCAAAGGGGGCCCAGAGTGCAGTGGGAGATACCGAGCGATCCGGCATGGAAGGCGGCGAAGGCCAGTGGCCTCGTTTCTCTTCTGCGTCCGGATGAGGTGCAGGCGTTCGGGGAGATTGATTCGATGATCGATCTCTCGGATCATTCCGTGAATGACGCGATCGCGGCCTCGGAGAACCTGAATGCTGTCGTTGGTCAGTTTCAGTCTAACGGTCACTCGGACTACTCTTCAGCGACGCCGGAGGAGTTGCGACAGATTGCGACGCTGGCGGAGCATCAACGAGCTGCGCGGTTGACATGGGTCCGGATGGCCACGCAATTGAAGGGAGCCGAGCGAGCGATTCTGGCAGGAGATCGCGATCTGGAAAGAATTGAGCGTGCGGAGCAAGCGGAGCTGGATAAGCCGTCGAAATAAAGGCGGGCATTGCTGCCGGCCCTTGTGTTGATGCGTGAGTTAGTGCTTGTCTTCGCCGCTGTTCAGCTTCGGCATCTCGTTGCCCTTCGACAGGGTGATGAGGCCGGTGTCGGCGTAGGTGATGAGTTTGGCGCGCGTGTCGGTGATGTCGAGGTTGCGCATAGTGAGCTGGCCGATGCGGTCGCGCGGGGAGAAGGCGGAGTCGGTCTTCTCCATCGAGAGGCGCTCGGGGTGGAAGGTGAGATTTTCCGAGGTGGTGTTGAGGATCGAGTAGTCGTTGGCGCGACGGAGTTCGAGTGTGACCTCCCCGGTGATGGGCTTGGCAACCCAGCGCTGTGCGGATTCGCGGAGCATGATGGCCTGCGGGTCGAACCAGCGGCCTTGATACAAGAGGCGACCGAGCTTGCGGCCGTTCTCGCGGTACTGCTCGATGGTGTCCTCGTTGTGGATCCCGGTGATGAGGCGCTCGTACGCTGCAAAGAGGAGCGCGAGCCCCGGAGCTTCGTAGATGCCGCGGGATTTTGCTTCGATGATGCGGTTCTCGATCTGGTCGCTCATGCCGAGGCCGTGGCGTCCGCCGATGCGGTTGGCTTCGAGCATAAGCTCGACGGGGTCAGAGAGTTGTTTGCCGTTGAGGGCGACCGGCCAGCCTTCTTCGAAGCGGACCGTGACCTCTTCTGGCTTGATCGCGATATCGTCGCGCCAGAAAGCGACGCCCATGATCGGCTCGACGATCTTCATCGAGGTGGAAAGATGCTCAAGGTCCTTTGCTTCGTGCGTGGCGCCGAGGATGTTGGAGTCAGTGGAGTAGGCCTTCTCGGCGGACATCTTGTAGCCGAAGCCGGCCTTCTGCATGAAGGCGGACATCTCGGCGCGGCCGCCGAGCTCGTCGATGAAGGCGGAGTCAAGCCAGGGCTTGTAGATCTTGAGGCTGGGATTGACGAGCAGGCCGTAGCGATAGAAGCGCTCGATGTCATTGCCCTTGAAGGTTGAGCCGTCGCCCCAGATATTGACGTCGTCCTGCTGCATGGCCGTGACGAGCATGGTGCCGGTGACGGCGCGGCCGATGGGCGTGGTGTTGAAGTACGTGACGCCGGCGGTGGAGATGTGAAACGCACCGGACTGCAACGCGGCGATGCCCTCGCGCACAAGCTGCGCACGGCAATCGATGAGGCGCGCGTTCTCGGCGCCGTACTCGAGCGCCTTGCGCGGGATGGCATCGTAATCGGCTTCGTCGGGCTGGCCGAGGTTCGCGGTGTAGGCGTAGGGGTGAGCGCCGTGGAGCTTCATCCAGTGCAGCGCGGCGGAGGTGTCGAGGCCACCGGAAAAAGCGATGCCGACCTTCTGGCCGACGGGCAGGTGTTCAAGGATCACAGACATAATTGGCGGGCAACCTTTGGGCCTCAGAAGATAACTGAGCGCATTCATTCATTTTACGGCGCGCTTTGTCCAAATTTTCAGAACGCGGCTACTGCGGGCGATGCGAAGTGTTTTTCATAAGCCGCAAATGGGAATTAAACAACTCGTCAACTAACGAAATGTTTTTGCTGTGCCGATGGCTTCCTTTTCAGCTTGTGTACGTCCAAACGGAAGCTTCCGGCGCGACGCCTTGATGGGCTTCGTTGCGGAAGCGACGGTCGCGAAAAAAACAGAGCACGGAGGCCGCTGGCCGGTCAGCTAAATAAAAAGGAGTAACTCATGAACATTCAGCGTCGATTCAGAAATACCGGTGGCCTGGTGATGTCAGTAGCCATGCTCACCTCGCTCGGTGTCGCAGCGAACGCCCAGGATGCGCCGAAAGCGGGCGGCCAGCAAGCGACGATTCAAGGTTTGGTGATCGGCCGCGACGGTTCCACGATGCTGGTGAAGACGGCAGATTCGCCGAGAGTCACAGTTCTTCTCCAGAACGACACGAAGGCCACTGAAAAGGGCGGTTTCCTGGGATGGAGCCACAAGGATCTCGGCGTTGCGCAGCTGGTTCCCGGACTGCAGGTGAAGGTTGATGGATCGTATGATCCCGATCACGAGCTCGTTGCGCGCAAGGTTGAGTTCTCGCGCAACTCCATGAACACGGCGAAGCAGATTGATGCTGGCCTGAATCCGGTGAACGAACAGGTCGCGAAGCAGCAGGACCAGCTTCGCAGCGATCGCAGGGACATCGATCAGGGCCAGCAGGACCTCGCGTCGGCACGCACTGACATCGATGCGACCAAGCAGGGACTCGCAACGAATGTCGCGGCCACGGGGCAGAACACGCAGGCAATTGGTCAGACCAACACGCGCATCGGAACGCTTGACCAGTACGCGACCAAGGGAAGCGTCACCGTCAACTTCGCGAATGGGCGGTCCACTGTTACGCGCAAGGACAAGGAGCAGCTGGTTGACTTCGTGAAGCAGGCTGCAGATACCCCGGGAGCAATGATCGAGGTGCAGGGTTATGCATCGAAGGTTGGCAACCCGGCGCTGAACCAGCGGTTGAGCAGCGAACGTGCTGACAATGTGCTCACCATCATCCAGCAGGCAGGTGTTCCGCTGACCCGGATCCTCGCGCCCGCAGCGATGGGAACGACGGAGCAGGTTGCCAGCAATCACTCACGCAGCGGACAGGCGCAGAACCGCCGCGTGGTCGTGACGATCGTGGTCAACCAGGGAATCACTGGCGGTGCGAACAGCAGCTCGACGACGGCTTCCAGCAACCCGACGGGGCTGTAAGTACGAGCCCGCTGTCGCTTGGCAGTAAGCAAATGCCGGTCTCTTCGGAGGCCGGCATTTTCTTTTCCACGGATAGCGCGGAGGGTTGTAACGGGAGGATTACATTCGGCTGCTATGGTCTGCTCCGGCTAAGAAGAAGCCAAGGAGCCCTGAATGAACAATGCATCCCGAGTTTTCTCTCGTCGTGTGCTGAGCGCGATCGCCGTGCTCACGCCCGTAGTTGCAAGTGTCCCTGCGGTGGCGCAGAAGACCACATACGACTTCGGCGAGCGCTTTTATCCGAACAACATCGTGATCAGCCGCAGCGTGTACGACAACAACCCGAGCAATGTGGTGGTTGGTGTGACGCAGCTTCCTCCGAACTGCCAGCTGACGACGGTTGGATGCCCGACGCCCGCGGTTGCGCAGTACAACGGGACGTATCCGACGGTGTTCAACAACGACGTCAACGACAGCAGCTTCGGCATCACGTCGAAGATCTTCCTGGATCAGTTTTCGCTGGCGGGATCGCGCCTCAATTCCATCGAGGTGCCGAACAGCGACGAGCAGCTGAACGGCAAGGATGACCAGCTGGTGACGAGCTTCAGCTCGAAGTCGGAGCTGGCGCTGAACCTCTCGACGAGCGGAAAGTACCTGAGCTTCATGGGCTATGTGGCGCCGGCGAATTCGGTGGATGTGTCGAACTCGAATACACCGCTGGTTGTGGATCCGACCAACCCGGTCGGAATCAATCACTATCGTGGCGTGGCTCTGGTGGACCAGAGCGGACAGTTCAAGTTCACGGAGACGAACGCGTACAGCGGCAACAATGGACGCGCGGCGATCTACAACGATGATGTCGATGCGTTCTACACGGCCGGCAATGCAGGCAACGGAAATAACCCCCAGCCGAATGGAGTGATCCTGGGTGCCGGCGCGCAGTTTGTTCCGGAGGTGAACACGCCGGAGAAGAACCAGAATCCCGGCACGCCGGAGCCGCTGGCGAGCTTCTCGGTGACGGAGCTGGGCGATAAGGCGGACAAGGTCGGCAAGGATACGAACTTCCGTGGGCTGACGGTCTTCAACAACGTGGTCTACCTGACCAAGGGCAGCGGAAGCAACGGTGTGAACACGGTGTACTTTGTCGACACGACCGGTAAGGCCTGCCCGAACGGCGTCGGTCTGCCGGTTGCTGGAGCGCCGCTGCCGGCTGGACCGCTGAGCTATGACGCGAACACGGTACAGAGCGGGCTGCCGAACAACATGTGCATCCTGGCTGGCTTCCCGACGGCGCTAGCCAAGAGTCTGCCGGCGGTCGAGCCCGCGGGCACGAACTCGTATCCGTTCGGCGTCTGGTTTGCGAACAAGGACACGCTGTATGTGGCCGATGAGGGCGACGGCTACAACGGCACGGTTGCCAGCGCCGATATGTACAAGCATGCGGCGGCACAGCTGAGCGCAGGTCTGCAGAAGTGGGTCTTCAACTCGACCACGAACACGTGGCAGTTCGCATACGTGATCCAGAAGGGCCTAAACCTCGGCGTGCCGTACACGGTGGCGGGCTACCCGACAGGCAACAACGCAGTGACCGGCCTGCCGTGGGCTCCTGCAACGGATGGCCTGCGCAACATCACGGGCGTGGTCGGGCCGGATGGTCTGGCGGCGATCTGGGGTGTGACCTCGACGGTGAGCGGCAACGGCGACCAGGGCGCTGACCCGAACAAGGTCGTGGTTGTGGTCGATCGCGTGGCGAGCACGACGCTTCCGGCTGGGACCTCGTTCACGGAGTTCGATACGGCGCGCTTCGGCGAGGTGCTCCGCGGTGTCTCGTTCACGCCGGGATCGGACAAGAGCCGCGTCGAGCTGCCGTTCTAACCGAGTAGTTGATTGCAACGATGCCGGCCTCTTCGGAGGCCGGCGTTGTTTTTGTGCAATTGGGATGAAGGTAGACGTTCCCAGCGCGGTCCAGAAAACCGCGACGACGGTGCTTACAATAGCCAGGTGAAAATCCAGTTCGCCTTCATCATTTTGAGTGCCGCGCTTTGCCCCCTGATTCAAGCTCAGTCCGTGACTGTGACGGCCGACGCATGGCCAGATGAGAGCATTTCGCGGACGTATATGGCTCTCGATGCCGATTGCAGAGATCTTGTCAGTAAGCACGGCGATCCGAAGCAGACGGTCGCGGCCTGCAAGAAGGTCGCAGATGAAGCGGACAAATTTGCTCCCCAGTCACACTACATAACGAGGCGGGGAGCATACGTCTTCTACACAACTGCTCTCATCCAAGCGAAGAAATATCAAGACGCAGTCACGTCAGGTGATAAGGCCGTATCGGTCGTATTGCTCGGACATGACGATTCGTCAGGGTCTAGTGCCGCCTATGGCGTGAGGGGACAAGCGAAAGCGTTCGCCGGTGACTTAGTTGGTGCCGATGTGGACCTAGAGAAGGCCGAAACCTTCGAACGGAATGCCCTCATTGGTCCAGCGGGCCAAGACCTGAAAGTACCGTATTCAAGAACCTTGAAGGGACTCCTCGCATTCCATGCTCAAGTCCTGGCCGCAATGGGCAAACGAGATGCGGCCGGCATCAAGCTCGAAGAAGCGAACAAGCTGTAGCAGAGACAACTTTATCCTTGGCGGGCGCGTTCAATGGCTCGCACGACGGCGGCGGCTTTGTTGCGGCACTCTTCGGCTTCGCGTTCGGGGACGGAGTCGGCGACGATGCCGGCGCCGGCCTGGATGTGGCCGCGCTCACCGTTCATAAAGAGGGTGCGGATGGCGATGCAGGAATCTAAATTTCCGGAAAAATCCGCGTAGATGATGGCGCCGCCGTAGACGCCGCGGCGTGCTGGCTCGAGCTCTTCGATGATCTCCATGGCACGGATCTTGGGAGCGCCGCTGAGTGTGCCCGCGGGAAAGCACGCGCGCAGGGCGTCGATGGGGGCGAGCTCGGGCTTGAGCGTTCCCTCGAGCGCGCTGACTAGATGCATCACGTGCGAGTAGCGCTCGATGAACATGAGGTCCTTCACGCGCACCGTGCCGAAGTCGGAGACGCGCCCGAGGTCGTTGCGTCCGAGGTCGACGAGCATGACGTGCTCGGCAACCTCTTTGGCGTCGGCGCGGAGATCGGCTTCGAGGGAGCGGTCGTGTGCCTCGTCGGCGCCGCGGGGGCGCGTGCCCGCGATGGGGCGGTACTCCACACGGCGGCCGTGCACGCGAACGAGGAGCTCGGGGGAGGAGCCGACGATGTGGCAGGTGTGGGAGGGTCCAGGGTCCAGGGTCCAGGGTCCAGAGGACGATGGATTCGGCTGCGCCTCAGGATCACAAGCGTTGAATTGTGCAGCTGTTCCCTGCTCTTCCGTGTGCCCTGGGCCCTGGGCCCTGGGCCCTGAACCCTGTAATCCAAAGCGCAGGAAGTACATGTACGGCGAGGGGTTGACGATGCGCAGCGAGCGGTAGATCTCGAACGGGTCGACGGCGGGCGTGCAGTCGAAGCGCTGCGAGAGGACGCACTGGAAGACGTCGCCGGCGCGGATGTACTCCTTGACGGTGTCGACGGCGCGGAGGAAGTCTGCGGGCGCTGTGCGCGGGGTGAGCGCGAGCGGATCGGGGACACGCTCGTGGGTGGGTTTGTGGAGTGCGGCTTCGAGGAGGGACTCGAGGCGGTCGAGTCGGGTGTTGGCGTCGGCGTAGGCCTGATGAAGCGAGGGTCCAGGGTCTAGGGTCCAGGGTCCAGAACGCGTGATCTCCTGAGCGCTTGTGTTAGCTGGGCCCTGGGCCCTGGGCCCTGAGCCCTGTAGTGCGGTGCGCGCGCCGGCGGTCACGATGAGGTGGATGGCCTTGCGGACATGATCGAAGGCGAGGACCTCGTCGAAGAACATGAGGTGGGCGTCAGGTACGTGGAGCTCGTCGGGCGCGAGGGTGGGCAGGCGCTCGATCTGGCGGACAACATCATAGGCGAAGAAGCCGACCGCGCCAGAGGTGAACGGCGGCAACCCGGGCAGGCGGGCGGGCGTGTGCCCGGCGAGCGCAGATTTGAGCTCGGCGAAGATGTCGCCGGGACGAGTCACTGGGGCGGCTCCGCTGAAGGTGTCGGCGATGACGCCATTTGCGGCAGTCATGGTGCGGAACGGGCGGATGCCGATGAAGGTGTAGCGGCCGATAGTCTCGCCGCCTTCGACCGATTCCAGGAGAAAGGCCTCGGGTTCGTGGGCGGCGACGCGCAGAAAAGCGGAGACGGGCGTCTCGAGGTCGGCCGCGACGGTGCGGGTGACGGGGACGAGCGTGTGAGCGCGCGCGAGCTCGGCGAAGTCGTTGAGGGATGGGGTGGTTGGAGTGCGCGCGGACGGCATTTGGTATGAGGGTAACGCACACCGGAACGAGGGTGTCTGACAGGGTGCGGGGGTCATTGCCAGTTCAACAAACGTGGGCCTAGAATCGCCGGGGTTTGGACGAGGGTCGGCTCGAGGGCCCTTCGAAAGACGGTATTGTTTTGCCTCCGATAGAGTATGGGACGCGTCATAAGATGTGGGCCTGCACGTCGGAGACACAGCGATGGCCGAAGAGCAACTGGTACCCGGAGGAGCAGCCCTAACGGCGCGCCCGGATTCCGTCAACGCGAGGACCGATGCAAACAGGCTCGGCGCTCAGAAAGAAGCAGGCATGGCAACAGTAGAAGCAACAGCCACACTTACCCTTGAACAAGAGACCAATCCGTGGGAGGCACAAGCAGCGCGGTTCGATCTGGCCGCAAGGAAGTTGAATCTGGACGCAGGACTCTGGAAGGTGCTGCGGTATCCGTCGCGCGAGATCATCGTGCATGTTCCGGTGGGGATGGACGACGGGTCGATTGAGGTCTTTACCGGCTACAGGGTGCAGCATTCGGCGGCGCGCGGGCCGTGCAAGGGCGGGATCCGCTATGCGCCGGACGTGAGCCTCGATGAGGTGCGCGCGCTGGCCAGCTGGATGACGTGGAAGTGCGCCGTGGTGAATATTCCCTTCGGCGGAGCCAAGGGCGGCGTGATCTGCGATCCGCGCAAGATGAGTCAGGGCGAGCTGGAGCGCCTGACGCGCCGTTACACCGCTGAGCTGATCGAGTTCATCGGGCCGGAGAAGGATGTTCCCGCACCGGACATGAACACCAACGAGCAGACGATGGCGTGGATCATGGACACATATTCCATGCACATGCGCCAGACCGTGACGAGCGTGGTGACGGGCAAACCGGTCAGCCTCGGCGGCTCGCGCGGGCGGAAAGAGGCGACGGGCCGCGGCGTGAGCGTGGTGACGGACCAGGCGCTGAAGCACCTGAACATGTCCCCGGAATCGACGACGGTGATTGTGCAGGGCTTCGGCAATGTCGGCTCGAACTCGGCGAAGCTGTTGTGGGACAAGGGCTATAAGATCATCGGGATCGGCGAGTATGACGGGGCGCTGTACAACGCCAAGGGCATGGACATCAGCGAGCTGCTGGAGTGGAAGGCGCGGCATGGATCGATCCATGGATTCAAGGGCGCCGAAGCGGCCGACAAAGATGAGCTGCTGACCATGCAGTGCGATGTGCTGATTCCGGCGGCGACCGAGAACGTCATCACCAGCCGCAATGCAGGCAGGATTCGGGCGCGCATCCTGGTCGAGGGAGCGAACGGACCAACGACACCGGTTGCGGACGACATCCTGCAGGAGAAGGGTGTCTTCGTGGTGCCGGACATCCTGGCCAACGCCGGCGGCGTGACCACGAGCTACTTCGAGTGGGTGCAGGACCGCATGGGCTACTTCTGGCCGGAGCATGAGGTCAACGAGCGGCTGGACCGCATTATGGTGGACAGCTTCAACGATGTGTTGCAATATGCGGTACAGCACGGCGTGAATAACCGGATTGCGGCGTATATGCTGGCCATCGATCGCGTGGCCTTTACGACCAAACAGAGGGGAATGTACGCGTAGTTCTCTGCTGGCCGCATCAGGGCGCGTGTTCGAGGTGAGTTTGCGAGCGTGTCCTGTTTGCGGCGAGCACCGGTTTCAGCGTCTCCATCGCGCGGGGATTTGGGAGCGCTGGTTCCTGACGCTCTACGGTCTGTATCCGTGGGTCTGCCGGAACTGTGGACGCAAGATGTACCGCTTCAAGGAGCGCGCAACGGCGGCCGGGGACGCGGAGGACAGCTGACGGCCGCAGGTGCAGCCGGAGCACGACGCGTTGTGTCAGAATGAGGGTGTTTGACGCGCCACCGCGCGCGTCCTTGTGCGCTCGTGAACCTGCCCAACTCCATCACGCTGAGCCGAATCGCCTCTGTTCCGGTGCTGATCTGGGTGCTGAGCCCGAAGTTTCCGCTGCGGGGCGCTCACGGCGAGCAGGAGATCATCGCCTCGGCGCTGTTCATCCTCGCCTCGATCACCGACGGACTGGATGGGTACCTCGCGCGGAGACGCGGCCAGATTACGACGATGGGCATGCTGCTCGATCCGCTGGCCGACAAGCTGATGGTGACCGCGGCGTATATCGTGCTGGTCTCGTATAACCCGCGGGTAGTCGTGCCGTGGATCGCCGTGCTGGTGATCGGGCGCGAGTTCCTGGTCAGCGGATTGCGGTCCATCGCGGCGAGCGAGGGCTTCACGATCGAGGCCAGCGAGATCGGCAAGCTGAAGACGGTCATCCAGATTGTGAGCGTGGTTGCGGCTATCCTGAATCACCGCTGGGACTACTGGAACTTCGGCTGGTTTGTCGTCGGCGTGCACCTGATTGCGGTGACGGCCATCTACTGGATGGCGATCGTGTCGATTATCTCGGCCGTGGATTACTTCGTGGGCTTCTGGAAGAAGATCGACCACGCCAGTGGCCGCAGACGCAGACGGAGTTCGGTGCTGAGCCGCAGGAAACGCGCGCCGCTGGAACACGGCGCGAATATCAAGCTGCAGTAAAG
>DASYBN010000495.1:0-3662 GCA_036500785.1 Acidobacteriaceae bacterium | reverse complement strand
TCCAGTCCCACTGGTAGATCGTCTGAATACTGCCGAGCTCGGTATAGGCCTCGCCGTTGTTGGGATCGAGCTCGATCGCCCGCAGGGCGGCAGCCTGCGCTTTGGACATCGAGTCTTCGGGAACGAGCCCGAAAACCGCCGAGGCATCGAGCGCCGTGGCGTAGCCCGCGTAGGCGGACGCGTAGTTGCCGTCGAGAGCGATGGCCTTCTCGAAATACTCAACGCTATGAGGCAGGTCCTGTTTGTTGAAGAAGTAGCGGCCGCGCAGATAGGCGTCGTGGGCGTCGGGGTTGATCGATGGACGAGGAGGCGATGGAAGAAGCACCAGCCGTGCCTGGGAGGCAATCTGCTGCGCGACGCTGTCCTGCAGCGCGAGCACATCGTTGGCCGAACCCTCGAAATTCTGCGCCCAGAGATGGCGGTCCGTGCGGGCATCGATGAGCTGCGCCGTGATGCGAATGCGGTCGCCGGAGCGCACCGTTGAGCCTTCGACGATCGCATCCACGCCTAGGTCGCGGGCGATGTCGGGCAAAGGCTTCTTCGCGTTCTTGTCCAGCATGACGGAGGTGCGGGAGACGACGCGCAGATTGGGGATGTGGGCGAGGTCGGTGATCAGCTCGTCGGTCATGCCGTCGGCGAAGTAATCCTGGCCGGGGTCGCCGGAGAGGTTGGCAAGCGGAAGCACGGCCAGCGAGCGGATGGTGACGGGCCGGTGCAGGCGGGCGAACGCCAGCCAGGAGACGGCGGCCGCCACCAGCACGCATAGCGCAATCACCGCAACAAGGCGCAGTGAACGCGATTTGCTGTGAGGCGGCAAGACGGGATGCGTGGCGCCTGGCGGCGAAGGCGGGGCGCCCGAAGCGAATATCTCCACCCGGGCGATGAAGCGGTACCCGGCAGTCGGGACCGTCTCGATGAAACGAGGCTCGCGGCTGTCGTCATTGAGGGCCTTGCGCAGGAGACCGATGGATCGAGTCAGCGCATTCTCGGTGACCGCTGCGTCCTGCCAGACGGCGTCGAGGATCTCCTGTTTGCGCACAAGCCGGTCGCGGTTCTGGAGGAGGTAGAGAAGCAGGCTCAGAATCTTGGGCTCGAGGGAGACGGGCACACCGTCCGCACTGAGGCGGAACGCAGTGTCGTCGGCCTGGAAGCGGTCGAACCGGTAGATCACCGCTGAGCTCCTTTGCCTGCCACACGGTGCCGGGGGACACTTCCAGGGCCTGGTCCCTACAAGAGTACTGTCGGATTCCGCTTCATTTGAGAAAAATCATGGTTTCGTCCGAGCTTCATCACGACGCGCTGGGGTCCTTTTGGCGATGATCGCCTCGGTTATTTCAAAAGGGGTGTCCATGAAAACTCATTCAAGCAAGTGCCTTCCTTTCTTCGCGCGCCTGAACCAAGGAGCACGCGTCGGCGGATTTCGCCGTGCAACTCTTCTTCTGGCTGTGCCGGTTATAGCCGGAACGCTCTGTATCTCGTCAACGGCCAGGGCAGACGAGTACGGCTTCTCGGTCACAAGCACGACTGGCATCAGCGCCTCCGGCGTTCTGGAAGTTTCGCCAACAGGACCGTTCGGCGCTTACACGGTGAATGGGATCAGCGGGAACTTCACGGACTCGGCCAACCACATCTCAGGGCCAATCACTGGCCTGAACTACGCTCCTCCGCCGGCAACGGACGGCATGGATACGTACTTCAGCCCTCCGGCGTTTACGAACCCCAGCGCCGGCTACTTCTCTTACGACAACCTTTTCTGGCCGGGCGGCAATTCCCCGGCGGTCTGCGTGGAGGCCCCGGTCTTCTTCGGCGGCGACTTCGACATCTACGGTCTTTCGTTCAATCTCGCCGGGGGATACGCGGTTGACCTGTGGAGCGACGGCGCCCTGGGTGGCTATCAACTGAACGACTCGCTTAACGGAGTGCCGTTCAGCATCCCCGATCCTATGACGGGGACCGCGTACGCCGTGGATTTCTCCGCAGCGCCGGCGCCGGAACCCGGCTCACTGCTCCTGTTGGGAAGCGGCATGACCGGGCTCTTCAGCCTCCTGAGACGCAAGCGGTCTGCCTGAAAGTTCTGAGCGAAGAGTCGTCTGGCCCGATCCCGCAGAGTACCGGGTCCGAACGCGCCTTCGTCCTGCCGATCTCCGGGGCGAAGGCGTCTGCTTTGATGGGCGAACACCGGAAGTCCGCCCTGATTCTCTCTCAAAAAGTACGAGGGCGAAGAGTACCCGCCCCAACTTCAGATTTACGATAGTCAGAATGTCGATGCGTATCGGTCTCGGCTTTGACTCGCATGCCTTTCAGGCCGGGATCCCGCTCATCCTCGGCGGGCTCAAGATCAACCACCCCGAGGGCCTTGCCGGCCACTCCGATGGCGACCTCCTGCTCCACGCCATTACGGATGCGCTGCTCGGTGCAGTCGCCGCGGGCGATATCGGGACCTTCTTCCCGCCGTCCGACCCCAAGTGGAAGGGCGCCAACTCTACTGTCTTTCTGAAGACTGCCCTGGAAGAGGTGGCGCTCGCCGGCTATAAGATCGTCAATCTCGACTGCGTGCTCGTGATGCACCGGCCCAAGATCGTGCCCATTGCGGCCGAACTGCGCGAGCGGGTCGCCGATCTGCTCTCGCTTGACATCAAGCGCGTCTCGATCAAGGGCAAGACGCCCGAAGGACTCCCGCAGGACGGCACTGCCGTCTGCCACGTCGTCGTTCTCTTGGAGTCCATCGAGCTGCCGAACGAGCACAAGCTCCTGGCGGCTGTCGCGGAGGCTCCTGACGAGCGCGAGATTGACGGCGTGGTCAGCTCGCTACTCGAAGAGCCGCACGACCTCACGCGCCTCGGCCGCAAGGTTCCCGCCTTCGATCCCGACGATCTTACGTAGGCCAAAGTAACCGGAACCGAATCGAAGGTAACCGCGACGGAGAGTCGCATAGAACCGTAGGTTGTACTTGGTTCGGGTTCGCTTCTCCGTTACATTGGCTTCATGGAATGGAGGCAATTCGGATGGATCAGTATCAGCAGCAGCACATTGCCGAAGCCATGGCCGGGATGGGAGCGTTTTTCCTCCTCATTGGTCTGCTGATTACGGCGTTTCTCATCTTCTGCTTTTGGAGGATCTTCGCCAAAGCAGGGCTCGCGGGTCCACTCGCGCTCCTCGGTCTCATCCCGTTTTTCGGCTGGCTGGTAGTGCTGTGCGTTGCGGCGTTTGCGCGATGGAATGTCGTTCCCGCAGCTCCGGCGTACGGCACGCTGCCGCCAAACTATCCGCAGCCGCCTTATCCGCCGTATCCGCCCCCGCCGCAGGTCTGAAAAGTAAAAGAGCGCGTGCATGGAGCACGCGCTCTTTGAATATCTGCCTTAGGCAGGCCGTTTCCGCCTGAGTACCGCCAACAGGCCCGTCATACCGCTGCCCAGCAGAAGCAAGGAGCCTGGCTCGGGAGTCGCGGTGAAGTTCACCGCGTAGGCTAGGCCATCCATGTTCGGGGTGAGGAACGGAACTCCGTTGAGCGCATCATTCAGCTGATAGCCACCCAGGGCGCCGTCGCTCCATAGGTCGACCGTGTAGCCGCCGGTTACGTCGAATGCCAGGCCATAGATATCGAAGTCGCCGCCAAAGAACACGGGAGCGTCGACACAGACAGCCGGCGAATTGCCCCCTGG
>DASYBN010000494.1:0-4219 GCA_036500785.1 Acidobacteriaceae bacterium | reverse complement strand
CCCGGCTGGCACTTCGGGTTCAACATTCCGGCGTTCCTCATCGTGATCCTGCTTACGGTGGTTCTGGTCCGCGGCATTCGCGAATCGGCGCGCACCAACAACATCATGGTGCTGATCAAGCTGATTGCGATCCTCGCGTTCATCTTCATCGGCCTGCACTTCATCCATCCCAGCTATTACCATCCGTTCTCCCCCAACGGCTGGCCCGGCGTGCTCGCCGGTGGAAGCATCATCTTCTTCACCTACATCGGCTTCGATTCCGTCTCCACGGCGAGCGAAGAGTGCCGCGACGCGCAGCGCACGGTGCCCATCGGAATCATTGCGACGCTGATCGTCTGCACGATCCTCTACATCGGCGTCTCGCTCGTACTCACCGGGATCGTCCCATGGCGTTCAGTGATCGGAGACGCAGCTCCCGTCGTCAACGGTCTCAAGCGGCTGACGCTCCAAACCCACTCCGAGCTTCTGCACTGGACGCGTCTCGTCGTTCTCATCGGCGCGATCATCGGCATGATCTCCTCGATCCTCGTGTTTCAGCTTGGCCAGGCGCGCGTGTGGTTTGCGATGTCCCGCGATCGCCTGCTGCCGGACATCTTCTCGCACGTGCATCCGCGCTTCCGCACTCCGGCCTTCGCCACCTGGGTCGCCGGCATCCTCGTCGCGATTCCGTCGGGACTCTTCGACGTGGGCACGCTCGCCGAACTCTCCAACATCGGCACGCTCTTCGCCTTCGTGCTCGTTTCTATCGGCGTGCTGGTCCTGCGCCGCAAGCAGCCCGAGCGCCACCGCGGATTCCGCGTTCCCGGCGGACCGGTCTTCCCGGTGCTCAGCGTGATCTTCTGCATTCTGCTGATGGCTGGTCTTCCCGTGCGCACATGGGAACGATTCTTCGTCTGGCTGGTCATCGGGTTATTTGTATATTTTCTCTACAGCCGCAAGCGCAGCGAGTTTTTCAGGGGGTAGTCGGTGCGCCTTCTAGCCGGGATGGTCCTGATCGGATTTGCATTCTTGCCATGTCTCGGCTCGCAAACGGTCGATTCAAACACGCCTACGGTAGAACGGGACCGCCAGGCGTGCGTGGAGATTCCGGCGGACAACTATGTCGCTCTCGGCGAGCAACTCGTCGTCGGCAAATGTGTGCCGCAGAATCTAGCCAAGGCTGCCGATCTCTTTCACAGGGCATGTGACCGCGGCGATGCCGGCGGATGCGAGCAGCTTGGTTTTCTGTACCTCGACGGCACTGGCGTCCCAAAAGACCTAACCCACGCGGCCACCCTCTACAAGAAGGCCTGTGATGGGGGGATCGAACGAGCCTGCAACAACCTGGGGATGATGTACCGCAACGGGGATGGTCTTCCCAAAAGCGACGAACAGGCTGTGCCGCTCTTCCAACGGAGTTGCGCTCACAAGTTTGCAGCCGCGTGTTACAACCTCGGCCTGCTTTATCAGTACGGATATGGCGTCCGAATAGACTACGCAAAGGCTGCCGATATCTACCGGGAGGGTTGTGGCCTCGGAGACACGACAGCCTGCCTCAACCTCGGATACCTCCTCATCAATGGCATCGGCACCGAGAAAGACAGCCTCGAGGCTATCCCGCTCCTGGAGCGCGCGTGCCTTGGCGGTGAGGCCCTCGCCTGTTCCGGTCTCGGCCATGTGTACGGCCGGGGCCGCGGTGTGCCGGTCGACTATGAGAAGGCGCGCGTGTACTGGAGTAAGGCCTGCGACCAGAAGTTGGGCCAGGCCTGTTACAACGTCGGTGTCCTCTACGACCGCGGCCTCGGCGTGCCGAAGGACAACCGGCAGGCCGCAGCCTTCTATCGGAGAGGATGCGGTCTCGGCGACAAGAGCTCCTGCGGAGAGCTTGAAGACAGCCACGACTAACCTGACAAGATGCTTGGTGCCGCGGGGACTCCGCCGCCGAAGAACAGCCGATTATTTCTTGAGCATCTCATTTCCTGAACATCCGCTCGTCGAAATGGAAAGGTTTCAGCTTCCGCCGCACAGTCCTCTTCGCATCTGGATGCAGCCGGTTCACGACGGGCATTCCACTCTTCTTCGTGTGGCTGGTCGTCGGGTTATTTGTCTACTTCCTCTACAGCCGCAAGCGCAGCGAGTTTTACCGGGCTCGAGGGTAGTCAGAAAGCTGATGGAAATCATTTCGGGTATTTCTCTGCCGCGTAAGTCGCCTGTGCCGTGCGGCTTGCGGAGATTTCCAGAGCCTCCGGAGCTGGACAGCAATTCTGATTAACAAGCTCTTCCGAGTGGAAGCGCGAAGTTCTGCGTCTATCTCTATGTGGCAAGCGCGATTGAGTTTTACCAGACCCGGCAGATGCCGTTCTGGATCGAGACTGTCTCCCCCCTGAAGCTCGCGATTGTGCCGAGACCGGGCGGTGGAGAGTGGCTGACGGAAGACATCCGGCAACTGAGAAGCGAGGGCATCGACATCCTGGTTTCGCTCTTGGCACCGGAGGAGATGCGCGAGCTCGACCTGGAGCACGAGGCCGCTGCGTGCGCGTCGGCGGGAATCTCCTTCGTCAACTTTCCGCTGCCCGAGCACCAGGTGCCTCCTTCGCGGCATGGTTTCCTGACCTTTGCGCAGATGCTTCATCGCCGCGCGAGTGAGGGCCTGAGCGTGGGCGTGCATTGCAGGGAGTGCATCGGAAGATCGGCTGTCCTGCTGGCGACACTGCTCCGGCTGCAAGGTTTTTCAGCCAAAGACGCGTTGGAACGAATATCCGCCGCGCGTGGATTGCGTGTTCCCGGCACGGCGGAGCAGGCGAGGTGGGTTGCGGGGCTGGCGATCTGACGCAGGATGAACACCTATACTGGCCCTCTAAGATCAATCGCCAAGCAAGATGCCATTTTGGATTGACACGTCCGCCAGGGTGAAGCTCGCCATAGTTCCGCGACCGCGCGGCGGCGACTGGCTGCAGGACGACACCCAGCGTCTCCGTGAGAAAGGTATCGATGTTCTTGTTTCCCTGTTAACTCCGCAAGAGAGCTGCGAGCTCGGGCTTGAGCAGGAGGAGGCTGCCTGTCGCGCTGCAGGAATTCATTTCAGAAATTTTGCGACACCCGATCGGCAGACACCCGAATCTGTTACGGCGTTTCTCAACTTCGCAAGAGATGTTTACCAGGAAGCGCAGGCAGGACTCAGCATTGGGGCTCACTGCAGGGCTTGCATCGGACGTTCATCAGTGCTGCTCGCCGCGCTGATGCGACTTGATGGCTTCTCTGCGGAAGAGGCTTTTCGACGCATTTCCCAAGCGCGTGGCATGCAGGTTCCAGACACAGAGGAACAGGCTGTTTGGGTTGCTCGTTTACCGCTCTGACTCGCCCACCTATACTTTGAAAGCGACGCCATGCCTGCACTGATTGAAGCCATCAACGTAAAGCGCAAGATGCTCTTCGAGCACGAAAAGATCCCCTTCGTCTGCCTCGACGCGGACGTCTCCACACCGACCGCGCGCGGCGGCCAGACGCTCGTTCGCCTGAAGATGCGCAACCTGCTCACCAACGCCGTCTTCGACAAGACCTTCAAGGCTGGTGACAAGTTCAAGGAGCCCGATCTCGTCACCGTTCCCGCAACGTTCCTCTATCGCGACGCCGACGGCCTCCACTTCCTCGATCAGGAGTCGTTCGAGACGCTCACACTCTCCGCGCAGCAGGTCGGCGACGCGGCCGACTTCCTCATCGACGGGCTGCTCATCCAGCTGCACAAATACAACGGCAATCCCATCGGGCTCGACCTGCCGACGCATGTCGACCTCACGATCGAATACACCGAACCCGCCGTGCGCGGCGACACATCGTCGGGCGCGACGAAGATTGCCCGCCTCGAAACCGGCCTGGAGATCAAAGTTCCCCTGTTTCTCACCACAGGTGAGCGCGTGCGCGTCTCCACCGAAACGCGCGACTTCGCCGGCCGGGCTTAGCGAATGCCCTCCAGCTTCCTCACGGCCGAGTGGCGGAAGCTGATCATGGCGCAGTACGAGGTTCAACCTGAGCTGCTGGAGCCGTATCTCCCGCGCGGCGTTGAGGTCGATGTGTACCGTCCGGCTCCCGATGCACCGCTGCGCTGCTACGTCTCGCTCGTCGCATTCCTCTTCGATCGCGTGCGCGTGAAAGGCTTTGCAATCCCGCTGCACACGCGCTTTGAAGAGATCAACCTGCGGTTCTACGTTCGGCGCCGCGAGCCGGACGGCAGCAGTAAGCG
>DASYBN010000493.1:0-2846 GCA_036500785.1 Acidobacteriaceae bacterium | reverse complement strand
GAGAAGGCGCTGCCGCAGATGGCTGACTCGGAGACGGTGCTGGAGTTGACGGACCCGCCGGAGGATGTGGAGATCATCGGCATTGTGGTGAATGCCAAGGGAGCGGAGCGCGCGGTGAAGACGGGGCGCGTGACGACGCTGGGGTTTCCGTACTCGATCTCGCCAACGTTTCTGGAGCGGAACCAGCGGCAGACTCCGGAGGATGCGCTGGATCAGCTGGAGCAGATTGGCGAGATTGCGTACAAGTCGGGGCTGGATATGGTGGCGTACCTGTCAATGGCGTTCGGGAATCCGTATGGCGATGCGTGGGATATCGACGAGGTGGTGAGTGCAGTGGATCTGCTTGTGGACGCGGGCGTGGCGCAGGTGTCGCTGGCGGATACGGCGGGTGTGGCGAATGCGGAGTTGATTCGCGATGTGATGCGGCTGGTGCTGGATGTGCACGATGGGTTGGAAGTCGGCGTGCACATGCACACGCGTCCGGATGAGGCGGCGGCGAAGGTACGGGCGGCGTTTGAAGCGGGATGCCGGCGGTTCGATGGAGCGATTGCGGGGCTGGGTGGGTGCCCGTTTGCGCAGGATGCGCTGGTGGGGAATCTGCCGACGGAGGTGCTGCTGGCGACGCTGCGGGATCTGAATGCCGAACTGCCGGAGTTGGAGCCGCTGGATGCGTTGGTGCAGCGGAGTGCGGAGATTGGGAAGCGGTATGGGGTGGTGGTGCAGTAGGGCAGAGAGCAGACAGTAGAGGGTAGACAGTAGAGGGTAGAGAAAGGCGAGGCAGACACTAGCCAGTAGAGACGACCTCTACTGTCTACTGTCTCTTGGTCTACTGTCTCGATGGGGGCGCGCGATGAGTTTAGTGCGGGTGGAGGATGACGGCGGAGTTCGGACGGTGACGCTGAATCGTCCGGAGAAGCGGAATGCGCTGACGCCGGAGCTGCAGGAGGAGTTGATTGCAGCGTTCGAGACGGCTGAGGAAGCAGGCGCGCGGGTTGTAGTGGTTGCGGGTGAAGGCGAGGCGTTTTGCGCGGGGCTGGATCTGGCGGTGCTGCGCGAGATGGCGGGAAAGAGCGCGGACGAGCACAGGGCCGAGGCGGTACGGACGGCGAAGATGTTTCGTGCGGTGTGGGATTGCGAGCTGCCGACGATTGCGGTGGTGCAGGGGCCGGCGATTGCCGGTGGGACCGGGCTGGCGACAATTTGCGACTTCGCGATCGCGGCTCCGGAGGCGCGGTTTGGGTATACGGAGGTGCGGATCGGGTTTGTGCCGGCGCTGGTGAGTGCGTATCTGTCGCTGCAGGTGGGGGCGAAGGTGGCGCGGGAGCTGCTGCTGAGCGCGCGGATCTTCGATGCAGAAGAGGCGCGGCGGCTGGGGTTGGTGACGGAGGTAGTGCCGCATGAGGCGCTGCGGGCGCGGGCGGCCGAGCTGGCGCAGGAGTTGATGCGGAACTCGCCGGAGGGAATTCGTGCGACGAAGCGGCTATTGCGGGCGCAGCACCAGGATTGGATGGACGCGGCGCTGGAGCAGGCGATGGAGGCGAATGCGGAAGGCCGGCAGACGGCGGATTTTCGCGAGGGTGTGGCGGCGTTTGTGGAGAAGCGGAAGGCGGTGTGGGGCAGACAGGGTAAGGGGTAGAGGTCAGACACTACATCGGTGCCGAGTTCGGAAATACGGGGATCTCTCCGCTTCGTCTTCGCTTCGCGAAGACTTCGGTCGAGATGACAAACGATTTGGGTGGGTAGACTGGCTGCATGAGTGATGCGCAGCGGGTGAAGGAGCAGGGGTTCGCAGAGACGCGGGTGCGGGTGCGGTATGCGGAGACCGATCAGATGGGCGTGGTGTATCACGCGAATTACCTGGTCTGGTTCGAGGTGGGCAGGGTGGAGTTCATCCGGCAGATGGGGATGGACTATCGGTCGATGGAGAAGGAAGAGAACGCGATGATCGCGGTGGTGGAGGCGACGGCGCGGTACAAGGCTCCGGCGCGATATGACGACGAGCTGATTGTGCGAACGACGCTGGCGGGGCTGCGCGGGCCGATTGTGCGGTTCAGGTATGCTGTGTTGCGCGTGGCCGATGAGCAACTGCTGTGCGAGGGCGAGACGGTGCACGTGGTTGTCGGGCGCGATTTGAAGCGGCGCGAGATGCCGGAACGGTATGCGAAGCAGTTTCAGACGCTGTTGCATGGAAGCGACGGCGCGAAGGCGAACAAGGAGTAGGTTGCGATGGATGAGATGGGTTTGGTGCTGATCAGCGGAGCGAATAAGGGGCTGGGGTTTGAGACGGTGCGGCAGCTGGGCAAGATGGGTTACAAGGTGCTGCTGGGCGCGCGCGACGCGGAGAAAGGCAAGGCTGCGGCGGAGAAGCTGCGCGGCGAGGGGCTGGACGTTGTGGCGGTGAAGCTGGATGTGACGTCGCAACAGGATATTGATGCGGTCGCGCGGCTGATCCAGGAGGAGTTCGGCGGTGTGCTGGATGTGCTGGTGAATAACGCCGGGGTGATGATCGAGAAGAGCTGGACGGTGAACACGACGAGCGAGGTGAAGCTGGACGATCTGCGCGCGACGTTCGAGACGAATCTGTTCGCGGTGGTCGCGCTCACGAAGGCGGTGCTGCCAGCGCTGAAACGGTCGAAGGCGGGCCGGATTGTGAATGTGTCGAGCATTCTGGGGTCGGTGTCGCTGCAGGCGACGAAGGGATCGCCGATTTATGGAACGAAGCTGTTTTCATACGACTCGTCGAAGGCGGCGCTGAACATGTTCACCATTCATCTGGCGCATGAGCTGCGCGGGACGAAGATCAAGGTGAACTCGGCGCACCCTGGATGGGCGAAGACGGATATGGG
>DASYBN010000492.1:0-2678 GCA_036500785.1 Acidobacteriaceae bacterium | reverse complement strand
GTTCGTCTACGTCGGCGATGGCAATAACGTCTGCCACTCGCTGATGCTGACGGCTGCCCTGCTGGGCGCGAACTGCGTTGTCGCCACGCCGAAGAACTACGGCCCGAAGGCGGAGATTGTCGCCAAAGCCAACGCGATTCTCGGCGAGATCGGCGGCTCGCTCACCCTGATGGAAGATGCGCAGGCTGCTGTTGCCGGCGCGGATGCGATCTACACCGACGTCTGCACAAGCATGGGCTTCGAGCACGAAGCCACCAAGCGCGCGCCCATCTTCAAGCCTTACCAGGTGAACGAGGCACTGATGGCGCGCGCGGCGCAGCATGCCGTATTCATGCACTGCCTGCCGGCGCATCGCAACGCTGAGGTCACCGATCAGGTGCTCGACGGGCCGCAGTCCATCGTCTTCGACCAGGCCGAGAACCGCATGCATGCACAAAAGGCGATCTTGCTGATGCTGCTCGGCGCGGCTGTTACGCCCGAACGTCGCAAGCCGCCCAAGTCGGCGCGGCGGCGCGCGCTGGCCCTCAAGTAATCATCCACACCAGCGCTCGCGGGCGCCCAACTGTACAGGAGATTGGATTCATGGTTGACAAAGTTGTTCTTGCATATTCCGGTGGGCTCGATACCTCGATCATCATTCCGTGGCTGAATGAGAACTACGGCCTGGATGTGATCGCGATGGTCGCTGATGTAGGTCAGGGCGAAGACATCGATGCAGTGGTCGAGAAGGCGAAGAAGACAGGCGCCAAGAAGGTTGTGGTGCGCGATCTGCGCGACGAGTTTCTGCGCGAGTATGTCTTCCCCACCGTGCAGGCGGGCGCCGTGTACGAGAACAAGTACCTGCTCGGCACTTCGATTGCGCGGCCTGTGATCGCGAAGCATCAGGTGGAAGTCGCGCTGGCAGAAGGCGCCACCGCCGTCGCACACGGCTGCACCGGCAAGGGCAATGACCAGGTCCGCTTCGAGCATGCCTATCAGGCGCTTGCCCCGGAGCTCAAAGTCATCGCGCCTTGGCGTGAGTGGACGCTGACCAGCCGCGAAGAGTGCCTGGACTACGCCGAGGCCCACGGCATCTCGGTCGCCGCAAGCCGCGAGAAGATTCACTCGCGCGATCGCAATCTGTGGCACGTAAGCCATGAGGGCGGCGAGCTCGAAGATGCTGGCAACGCCCCCTTCCCGACCACGTGGACCATGAGCCGCTCGCCGCAGGAGGCCCCCGATCGTGAGGAACAGGTCACCATTGGCTTCGAGCAAGGAGTGCCCGTTTCGGTTGGCGGCATGAAGCTGCCTCCCGTGCAGCTCGTGGAGCTGCTGAACGAGATTGGCGCCCGCAATGCCATCGGCCGTATCGACCTGGTGGAGAACCGCTTCGTTGGCATCAAGAGCCGCGGCTGCTACGAGACCCCGGGCGGCACGCTGATCGTCGCTGCGCATCGCGAGCTCGAAGCGTTGACCCTCGATCGCGATCTCTCGCACTACAAGCAGCACGTTGCCCTGCGGTACGCAGACCTGGTCTACAACGGCCTGTGGTTCACGCCGCTGCGCGAGGCCTTCGATGCCTTTGTGCAGAAGACGCAGGAGAACGTCACCGGAACGGTCACCCTCTCGCTTTACAAGGGCAACCTCAACATCGTCAGCCGCGCTTCCGCGCTGTCGCTCTACTCGACCGATCTCTCGTCGTTCACCATGGGCGAGAGCTACGATCAGAAGGACGCCAAGGGCTTCATTCAGATCCTGGGTCTGCCCGCCCGCACGCGCGCGCGGCTACTGCAGAAGCAGAAAGAGGTTGTGAAGTGAAGATGTGGTCTGGCCGCTTCCGCGAGCCGCTCGATGCGCGCTTCGAGGAATGGCAGCGGTCCTTTGGCTTTGACTGGCAGCTTCTCCCGCAGGAGATTGCTGCCAGTAAGGCGCATGCGAGTGTGCTCGCGGCGGCCGGAATTCTCACGGCAGCGGAGTGTGCGCAGGTGCGCGATGGCCTCGACGCGGTTCTCACAAATTGCTGGGATGGACCACGCCGCATTGCGCTTGCATCGGACGCGCGTGCGGAGGACGTGCATCACTTTGTCGAGTTGGAGCTCACCGAGCACATCGGTGAGCTTGCGCTGAAGCTGCATACCGGCCGCAGCCGCAACGAACAAATTGCAACCGACCTTCGCCTCTATGTGCGGGAACAGGCCGCGAGCGCGCAACAGTTGCTCCGCGGCTGGGCCGTTGCGCTCATCGAGCATGCCGAAGCCGCAGGCGATGCCATCATGCCTGCCTACACCCATCTGCAGCGCGCGGAACCGGTGCTGGTCGCGCATTGGCTGCTGGCTTATGTCTCCATGATCGAGCGCGACATCAGTCGTCTCGCTGATCTGACCACACGGCTCAACTATTGCCCGCTTGGCTCGGGCGCTATCGCCGGCGCGACGCTCGCGCTTGACCGCACCATCGCAGCGCAGGAGCTTGGCTTTAGTGCGCCGACAGCCAACAGCATGGATGCGACCAGCGACCGCGATTTTGTGGTCGAGTTTCTTCACGCGCTCTCGACAATCGCATTGCACACCAGCCGCTTTGCCGAGGAGATCACGCTCTTCGCCACCGCGGAATTCGGTTTTGTCGCATTGCCGGAGAGCTTCTCTACCGGGTCGAGCGCGATGCCGCAAAAAATGAATCCTGACCTCACCGAACTGGTG
>DASYBN010000491.1:0-5596 GCA_036500785.1 Acidobacteriaceae bacterium | reverse complement strand
CCCGCGGCCATGGAACAGGCGACGCCGACTTCGCCCTGGCAGCCGACTTCGGCGCCGGAGATCGAGGCGTTCTCCTTGTAGAGAATGCCGACGGCCGCGGCGGCGAGGAAGTAGCGGAGGAGGCCCTGCTGCTTTTCTGTTTCGGTGAGATCGTGGCTCGCGTGGTGCAGGAAGTAGTAGGCGATCGCCGGGATGACGCCGGCGGCGCCGTTAGTGGGCGCTGTAACGACGCGGCCTCCGGCAGCGTTCTCTTCGTTGACGGCCATGGCGACCATCGTGACCGTGTCGAGCGGAGCGAGCGGATCGCGAGGCTTGCTTTCACGGTCGAGGCGTGCGGCGCGTGCGGCCAGCCCGGGCGCGCGGCGGCGAACGTTGAGTCCGCCGGGGAGTGTGCCTTCCGTGTGCAGACCGCGCTCGATGCACTGTTCCATCGTGTGCCACAGCGTGAGGATGGCGGCTTCGACCTGCTGTTGCGGGCTGAGCGAGCTCATCTCCGGCGGCGCATCGTTGTCCGGGCGAGCGGGCGAGACGATGCGATCAATGCGGCGCGTGATTGAGGCGTCGTTCAGCAGCGCGATCTCGTTTGCGAGAACAATGTCGGAGATGCTGAGCTGGTGCTCTTCGCCAACGCGAAGCAGATCGGCGGCGCTTGAGAACGGATACGGCACATTGCGCTTTTTTGCGGAGGCCGGCGCGGCAAACTCCGCGGCCGAGAGGATGAAGCCGCCGCCAATGGAGTAGAAGATGCCGGCCGCGAGCACGCTTCCGCTCGCGTCGAAGACAGTGAAACGCATGCCGTTGGGGTGCGTCGTCTGATTGGGGTCCGGATACATCTGGTCGCGGTGGAAGCGCAGATGCTCGCTCTCGCGGAACGGAATCTCGTGATGGCCCATCAGGTTCAGGCGCGATGTGCTGCGGATGTTTGCGAGCAGCGTCTCGATCTGATCGACGGGAACGGTGTCCGGGGATTCGCCGAGCAGCCCCAGAAGAATGGCGCGGTCGGTGCCGTGGCCGTGGCCGGTCAGCGCGAGCGAGCCGTAGAGGTCCACAGTAATGGCTGCAGTGCGCTCGAGGAGATGTTGAGCATCGAGCTCGCGCAGAAAACGCAGCGCTGCGCGCATGGGGCCGACGGTGTGGGAGCTGGAGGGACCGATGCCGATCTTGAACAGCTCAAAGAGGCTGGTGTTCATCCGTGCCTATTGTAGGCGCGTGCGTGGATAGCTTGCCGGTGGGCAAGGCGTGCCCAAGCAGGCGCGGGTGAACCGGCTTACTGCATGTCGTTGTCCGTGTCGGGCGGTGTGGGAATGTGGTTCTCGGCGCGCAGGTAGGTGGCGGCGGCGGTGAGGCGCACGGCAAGCTTGGTGTCGGCGAACATCGGTCCCACGAGCTTCTCGGTGTTCTCGTCCTGCCAGCGGCCGAGGCCCTTGGCCGCGGCTGCACGAACCGCGGGCTCAGCATCGGTGAGGTCCTGCACGAGGACGTCGTGGACCTCGGCGCTATGCTGCTTCGCAAGCTGATCGACCGCGGCGGCGCGTTGCGGGGCGCCACCGTTCTTATCCACGATTTCGATTGCCTTCAGGCCGACGCCGAAGGGGCCAAGGAAGTAGCCGGAGCCCTGGTTGATGGCGAGCATCGTCATCGTCTTCGGGCTGTGCAGGTCCTTGGCGGCCTTGTGCTTTTCGGACTTGATGAGCCCGGGCTTGGTCTTGCGGTCGCCGAGCGCGACGGCCGTGAGCAGGTCCTGGCCGGAGGTGTTGTGCATCTTCCAGAGCGTAAGGGCGGCTGTGTAGGCGACCAGCGCGTTGTCGTCGTCGAGCACACGTTCGAGCGGCGCGATCAATTTCGGATTGCGGGTCAGCCCTGCGGCGAGCACCGCGGCGACGCGCACGTCGTAGTCCTTGGCGGTGAAGCCTTCCTCGATCAGTCGCGCTGCGCGCTCATCGTTCCCCATGGTTCCGAGCGCGGCGAGCGCCTGGATGCGATCCTTGGCCGGACGGCCAGGGCCGGCGGCATCGGTCAGGATCGACCAGGCGCGAATGCCGTTGGGCTGAAAGCCTTGTCCGGGCTGCTGGGCTGACTCGGACGGGGGTGGGGCAGTCTGAGCCTGGGCCGGTTCCTGCTGCGGAGCCGGTGGTGGTGCATCCTGAGCATTGGCCTGGCCGAGAAGAAGCCCCGCCGTGACAACGGCGAGTAAAAGGGTCGAGCGGCGTACGTTCATGAGTCCCTCGCGCGTGCCGATGCGTTCTCAAGCAAGCTCAATGGCTTTCGCAAAGTGCACAGAAGACAGATACTTAGGACGCCGTAATGAGGCCGTCAGGTTGTTCGTTAGAAGATGAACTTGCGTTCGGGTCCAGTACGGAAGTGGTAGAGCGCCCTCGCGATCCTGGCCGAGAGCGAATGCTAGACTGAGCGCACTTTACGGCCTCACGGGCTCTGGCTAGGCGGGACATGCTGTTCAAGACGCGCAGCGCTGCGGTCTACGGGATCGACGCGCATTTGATCGATGTAGAGGTCGACTTCTCGGGAATCAAGCAGGAGCAGGAGACCTTCAGCGTCGTGGGTTTGCCGGACGCAGCGGTGCGCGAGAGCCGCGACAGGGTCCGCTCGGCAATCAAGAACAGCGGCTTCGATCTTCCGCCGACGCGCATCACGATTAATCTGGCTCCGGCCGACCTGAAGAAGGAAGGCTCTGGATTCGACCTGCCGATTGCGGTGGGGATTCTCGGCGCCTATGGCGGCCTGGCCATCGGCGATCTGAGCGACTTTGTGCTGGTCGGCGAGCTTGGACTGGACGGGACGCTGCGCGCTGTGCAGGGCATGCTGCCGATTGCCATTGCAGCGAAGAATGCGGGCATTCACAACCTGGTCATCCCGGCGGCAAACGCGCGCGAGGCGGCGGTCGTTGACGGGGTGAGCGTTTATCCGGTGCGCAGCCTGCTCGAAGTGCGTGAGCTGTTGAATTCCGCGGCGCATGGGCCGGTGAAGGCGGAGCCGCTGCGGGTGGAGTCGCGAGCGCTGCTGGAAGAGGCGCTCGATCACGTTTCGGACTTCCGCGATGTGCGCGGGCAGCATGTAGCGAAGCGCGCGCTGGAGGTTGCCGCTGCGGGCGGGCACAACATTCTGATGATTGGGCCGCCGGGCTCCGGCAAGACGATGCTCGCCAAGCGGCTGCCGTCGATTCTGGCACCACTGCGCTTCGAGGAGGCGCTGGAGACGACCAAGATCCACTCCGTGGCCGGCGTGCTGAACAGAGACGAGGGTTTGGTGACGCAGCGGCCGTTTCGCGCGCCGCACCATACGATCTCGGACGCAGGTTTGATCGGCGGTGGCATTGTGCCGCGTCCGGGCGAAGTCAGCCTCTCGCATAACGGGCTGCTGTTCCTGGATGAGCTGCCAGAGTTTCCGCGCAACGTGCTCGAGGTGCTGCGTCAGCCGCTCGAGGACGGGTCGGTGACGATCGCGCGTGCGGCGATGAGCCTGAGTTTTCCGGCACGATTCATGCTGGCCGCGGCGATGAATCCGTGCCCGTGCGGCTACTTCAACGACAAGAGCCGCGACTGCATGTGCACGCCGCCGATGATTCAGCGGTACGTCTCGAAGGTGAGCGGACCCCTGCTGGATCGCATTGACATCCACATCGAGGTGCCGGCGGTGCAGTACAAAGAACTGCGCGGCGGTCAGGCTTCCGAAGGCTCAATCGAGATTCGGGCGCGTGTGATGAAGGCTCGCGAGCGGCAACATGCACGGTTTCTCGAGAACGGCGACCGAACGAACGGAAGCGGGCGAGCTGCGAGCCGCGCGGTGTTCTCAAATGCGCAGATGAGTACGAAGCAGATCCGCACGCACTGTGAACTCTCGAGCGACGCGGAAAAGCTGCTGGAGCGCGCCATGCAGCAGCAGGGGCTGAGCGCGCGTGCACACGACCGGATCCTGAAGGTCGCGCGGACGATCGCGGATCTGGACGAATCCGATGGAATTGCGGTGAAGCATATTGCCGAGGCCATCCAGTACCGCACCCTGGACCGCAGCTATTGGGCCTAAACTCTTTGGCTGCAGCGTATCCTGAAATCGGGATACAAAATGGGCGCCTGTTCAAAAAAAAGGATTGACGTGCCGGGGCACGGACGATAAGGTGCTTTTTGAGGACGTGAAAGCCGGGTTTTCGGTTCGGCGGGTGCGATCCTCTTCTCAGTAGAACGGCTTGTAGTTCTGAAACTTCCAAGCAGGGATCTGAGATCTTCTGAGCTCGCGGAGATGACTTCTGCGCGAGGTTGGTGTCCTGTTGTGTTCGGGCCGTAAGTGTCTGAAGCACGGGAAGTTACGAAATTTTGTATAGGCAGCGGAATGAAGATGCATCTGTTCCGGGCCGACTGCGTCTAACCAGATGGGGACCTCCGCCGGACTGCGACTGGCTGGACCTCAATCCCGGACGTAGGCCACAGAGTGGAGCTCCGACGACGTGGGCAGCCACCTAGACTTCGCAGAGGAAAGAGAGAAACTATGCGCTCGGATCTCATTTTTGGAGCCCTCACGCACGTCAACAACCGCTACCAGCTCTGCCAGCTCGCCTCCAAGGCGACGCGCAAGCTTCACAAGCCCAACACACGCCTCCAGGACACGACCAATGAGGTGCTGGATCGCTTCAAGGACTCAACGCCGATGGGTATGACCCACGCCGATGAGCCCGAAGAGACTCTGGCAACGGTTCGCCGCGCGGCCTAAAGCCGCCGCGGCGGCTTGCCGTTTGAGGACCGTGTTTGCACCGGTCCGGAATTCTGATACCGTAACTTGTAACAACATCCTTCCAGTAGTTCCCCTGTACCCTCCCCCGCATCGAATCCTTCCGCGTCCCGCTCCGCGCTCTCGCCGTTGAGCCCTTGAGCCTGCGCACTGCTTTACAGCATCTCCGCAACACCCAAAATCCCTCCTGAAAAACGAAAGTCCATCGACACCCATGACCATCACTGAGTTGAAAGAAAAGAGCATTGCCGAACTCGGCAAGCTCGCACGCGGCCTCGAAATCCCCGGCACCAGCGCGCTCCGCAAACAGGACCTTATCTTCAAGATCCTGCAGGCGCAGAGCGAAAAAGAAGGCCACATTTTCGCCGAGGGCGTCCTCGAGATCCTCCCCGACGGCTACGGCTTCCTCCGCAGCCCCGACTACAACTACCTGCCCGGCCCCGACGACATCTACGTCTCGCCCTCGCAGATCCGCAAGTTCGACCTCAAGACTGGCGACACCATCTCCGGCAATGTGCGCTCGCCGCATGAAGGCGAGAAGTACTTCGCGCTGGTCAAGATCGAAGCGATCAACTTCGAGTCGCCTGAAGAGACGCGCAACAAGATTCTCTTCGACAACCTGACGCCGCTCTATCCGCAGGAGCGCATCAAGATGGAGACCGTGCGCGAGGGCATCAGCGGCCGCGTGATGGATCTCCTCTGCCCGATCGGCAAGGGCCAGCGCGGTCTGATCGTCGCTCCGCCGCGCACCGGCAAGACCGTGCTGATGCAGGCGATCGCAAACTCCGTCACGGCGAACCATCCCGAGGTCGTCCTCATCGTTCTGCTCATCGACGAGCGCCCGGAAGAGGTCACG
>DASYBN010000490.1:0-3067 GCA_036500785.1 Acidobacteriaceae bacterium | reverse complement strand
GCTGTTCGTGAGCCCGACGGGTTTCGGCGAGGGGATAGGTCGCCGTGACCACGGGACGTACCCTGCCTTGATCGATGAGCCGACCGATCTCGGCGAGCTGTCCGGCATTGGGTTTGGCCCTGTAACCGACACCATGCGCTCCATGCTGCAATGCCTTTTCTCTTGAAGGCTCGCCGAGCGCGGAGACGAGAATGCCACCCCGCTTCAATACCGGCCAGGAACGTTCCTGCGTCTCTCCTCCGACGAGGTCCAGAACCAGATCAACATCTCGCGCGATCTCCTCGAAGCGCTGAGCTCGGTAGTCGATGGCCCGGTCGGCGCCGAGTTCGCCGACAAAGTCAAGGTTTTGAGCAGACACGGTAGTCAATACCGTGGTTCCCTCCACCTTGGCGAACTGGATTGCGAAATGACCGACGCCACCCGATCCGCCGTGGATCAGCACGGTCTGGCCGGCCTTTAGATGCCCGTGGTCGAAGAGCCCTTGCCATGCCGTCAGGGCGGCGAGCGGCACCGCCGCCGCTTCGACGTGAGAGAGCGAAGTCGGCTTAGGCGCGGCTTCATTGGGTTGCAAGAGCACGTATTCTGCATAACTACCGCGATCAATGCTGCCGAGCATCGCATAGACGTCCTCGCCCTCGGCGGGGGAATCAACCCCGGCGCCGGCGCTCTCCACAGTGCCGGACAGGTCTCGGCCAAGCGGAAGCGGCAGCGCCTCTCGGCTCACCCACGGGACTGTGCCACGGCGTATCTTGTAATCGACGGGGTTGACGCTGGCTGCACGGATATGCACGAGCAACTCGTCCTCTCCCGGCCGCGGGATTGGGACATCGTCCAATTCGAGTACTTCCGGACCACCGAATCCGTGGATGCGTATTGCCTTCATTGTTCGCCGCCCTCGACTTCGAAAGCCATCTATCTACGCGACGCCGACCCATTGCCCCTATGTCAGGCTTGCGGTGAGCGTCGCAGCCCAAGGTATCGAAACCGCATTGCCGGACATTGACGGTCGTCAAGTGGCCAAATCTTTATGCGCGTACCAACATTGCAGGGTCAGGCCACGTAACGATATTGATGTTCATGAACTCTTTGATGCCATAGTGGGAGAGCTCGCGCCCGCAGCCGCTCTCCTTGATGCCAACAAAGGGCAGCCGTGGATTCGAGCTTAACATTGGGCAATTCCGGCCAACTGCTTTTGAGGTAGCTCGGCGCTTTTTTGCAGCCTCCTGAGATCGATATCGGCGATGTAGCCACCCAACCGAGTATCAAGGGCCTCACGCCATGCCAGCACGTGCTCGTACACGTCCCGTCGAGATCGAATAGAAACGCTGCTGGACGAATTGACGCCATGTGCGCCTCCTCAAACTTAATTGAATACCCCTCGTTCGTGCTGCGAAGAAAGAAGACGGACAATCTGGACGATTGCGCGCGATTGCGCAGGCGCACTCGGAGGCTCAGCGTTATGGGATGTGGAGGCAGGACGGAGGCTCGGTACATGCAGGAGGTTCGCGCCAGTTGCGGGATCGACCATTACCCGCAGAGCGATCAGATGCCGCTACTTCCGCGCATCAGTTGCAGTCATGGCAGTATGTCTTCGTCCCAAATCTTCGTGTCGGCTACGAGGGGCATCCAATCTACGGAGCAAACTCACGCGAGTTTCTACGAGTCCCTCGCTCGTAACACCGTAGAAGACCGGTAAAGCCAGAAAAAACAAAAGGGCAATTGTCGGCGAAAGAGCCCACCCTATGATTCCTGCCAAAGTGTACAGCGCTACTCCGAACAACGCGCGATGCCTTTCTCGAGGGAAAAAAGTCGACTCAACATGATCCTCAAGGAGGTGCGGGTTTATCGAAAGAATGTGGAACAACAGCAGCCACGAAAGCAACATCAGAGCTCCAACAGCCGCATAGAGCACAACTGCTACCGTGGCGTCGACGCGATTTCCACTTTGTAGCGCCGTAGATAATACCGCTGTGGGAAATGGAATGAGGGCCGAGGTCAGCAGCAGCAACAGATTTGCCAGATGCAAGCTGCGGCTGCAGTAGCGAACGCGCGAAAAAACGGCTCGATGATTGAGCCAGATAATGCCGACGTAGGAAAATGATGCCAGGAATGCGATGTAGTTCGGCCATAGCGCTAGCAGCTTTTCGAGCAGGCGGCCGGCCTCGTACCCAGGACGGACGATATCGAACACCAAAAGAGTGATTGTTATCGAGAAGACGCCATCGCTGAATGCCTCGAGCCGATCAGTATCCGATAACCTAATTTCGCGGAAGGAAAAACTCTGATCCGAGCCGATGTGGCGGTTCTCGCTTTGCGATTTCCACTTCATCGCGTGGCCCGCTCCAGTGCCGTTAAACAAACATATAGAGTTTGTCCCCGGCGGAATTGACGGTTGTCAGTTTCGGATCCCGGATGACCCAGCGAAGCACAGACAGGCGGCTGTCCGTTAATAACTGCAATCCGGTTGAAGGGCCAGCCGCAGGTGCTGTGATCCGGTGGAGCCCAGCGGCCGCGGCGGCCCTCAAGTTCAGTAAATCACCAGCCAATATTCCTCGATGCGCGCGGTGTAGGAGCGATCAGACCAATCCGGCGCGTCACCCGACGCGAAGCTCGGCGCGTTCTCGAGCTTGCTGCGGTCGATGTCCACGACGTAACCACCCAAACGGGTATCGTAAGCGAGCATCTTCCAGGGTAACGGATTGTACTTCTCGCCAATCCCCAGAAAGCCGCCGAAAGACATCACCGCATAGGCGACCTGACCGGTATATTTGTCGATCATCAAGTGATGCACCTTTCCCAGGCGCTCACCTTTCGGGTTGTAAACGGGGGTTCCTTCCACCTTGTCGGAGGAACTCAGACGGTCGGTCTCGCCCACTGCCAGGCCGCCTGTTCTGTCATTCCGCCAATATTCGTCGATGCGCGCGGCGTACGAGCGTTCGGACCAATTCGGCGCGTCAGCCGAGGTGAAGCTCGGCGCGTTCTCGAGCTTGCTGCGGTCGAGGTCCACGACGTAACTGCCCATGCGGGTATCGTAGGTGAGCCTCGTCCAGGGTAACGGATAGTACTT
>DASYBN010000489.1:0-1708 GCA_036500785.1 Acidobacteriaceae bacterium | reverse complement strand
TCGGCAGAGGCGGGCTCCCGCAGAACGCGAAGCGCGACCGAGTAGACAATCTTCGAATAGCGATCGTAGAGGGCGGCCATGGCCTGTTCGTCGCCCCGCCGGACGTTCGCCAGCAGCTGAACATCCTGTTCCGTGCCTCCGTTGATCACCGATCCCGATCCTTCGGCGTTGCTCTTCATAGCTACGTTCCTGCGACGACGGCGGATTGCATGCCCACAGTCTGACGGAGTGGTTTTTCCACCACGATCGCAGACCGGCTGGCTGTTTCGATAGCCCAGTGTACGTCATTCGATTGCAGAACCGTGCAGCGGTCGGGGAAACTGTCTTCAGCCCGCTTGCGAAAGCCATGCGGCGGGCGCCGAGAGTATGTGAAGCTTCGTCTGGACAAACTGCTGGTGGAACGCGGGCATGCTGCGTCGCGGGAGCGGGCGCAGGCGCTGATTCTCGCCGGGCGCGTGCTGGTGAACGAACAGAAGATGGACAAGCCGGGAGCGCAGGTATCGGACGAAACGAGCCTGCGGCTGCTGGGCGAGGACATGCGGTATGTGAGCCGCGGCGGGCTGAAGCTGGAGCACGCGCTCGATGTGTGGTCGATTGATGTGGCGGGTATCGTGTGCGCGGATGTGGGCGCGTCGACCGGCGGGTTCACCGATTGCATGCTGCAGCGGGGTGCGGCGTCGGTGGTGGCGATTGATACAGGGTTCGGTCAGATCGCGCATAAGCTGCGCGTGGATCCGCGGGTGAAGCTGATGGAGCGGACGAACGCACGCACGTTGAAGCCGGGTGACGTGTTTGCGGTTGTGGGAGAGCCGATTCGATTTTTCGCTATGGATGTGAGCTTCATCTCGGCGACGCTGGTGCTTCCGGCGCTGCTGGGCGCGCTTGCTCCCGCGGGAGTGAAGTGGAGCGGCCAGGCGGTGATCCTGGTGAAGCCGCAGTTCGAGGCTGGACGCGAGCACGTGGGCAAGGGCGGCATTGTGCGCGATCCGGCGGCGCACGCGATGGCGGTCGAGCGAGTGAGCGCCGCGGTGCGCGAGTTGGCCGGCGAGGTGAAGGCGGTGATGGATTCGCCGATCCTGGGCATGGAGGGTAACCGCGAGTTTCTGCTGCATGCGGGCTGGTGAGAGATGAGAGATCAGGGATTAGGGATTAGGGATTAGAGATCTGGGCTTGTAGTCTCATTCCGCTGCTCTCTCATTTCTGATTTCTAATCTCTGACCTATCGTCCCGGCGCCGCGGGTACACTACACTCGATGCCAACTGCCGCCATCATCTCGAAGCCGCAGAAGCCTGAGTTGTGCGAGATACTCGCCGATCTGTTGAAGTGGTTTGCGGAGCGCGGGTATGCGTGCGTGCTGGATCCGGAGAGCGCGGGATATCTGAATCGTCCGGGCGATGCGGTGGATCGCTCGGAGATGTCGAGTCATGCGCCGGAGATCTGCGTGACGCTGGGCGGGGATGGGACGCTGCTCTCCGCGGCGCGCGCGTTCGCGCACTCGAATACGCCGATTCTTGGCTGCAATCTCGGCTCGCTGGGCTTTCTGACCGAGGTGCCGCTGACCGAGCTGTTTACGACGCTGGAGGCCTGGAAGAACGGCACGGCGTTTGTCGACTCGCGCAATCTGATGCACGCCGAGCTGCTGCGGCACAACCAGCCCGCGCGCGAGTGGCTGGCGCTGAATGATGTGGTGCTCGCGAAAGGCGCGAT
>DASYBN010000488.1:0-5014 GCA_036500785.1 Acidobacteriaceae bacterium | reverse complement strand
TCCTTCGCTGCGGGGCCCGTACACTGGAGAGATGGAGGTTCTCTACGGTCTGCACCCGGTTGAGGAGGCGCTGCGCGCCCGCCCCGGTGCCGTCGACCACATCGCCGTGGCCCGCGAGCGGGAGTCCCGTGGGTCCCGCGGTGACCCGCGCCTCGCCGGGCTGTTTGAGCTGGCGAAAAAGGCCGGCGTCCGCATCACGTCCGAGCCTCGCGAACAACTTACGCGGCACGTCCGCACCGAGATGCACCAGGGCGTGGTCGCCTTTCTGCGCGAGCGCCGCCTGCTGGAGCTCGAAGACCTGCTGGCTGCGCCGCCGGACGCCTTCGGCCACCGCTTCTTCCTCGCGCTCGACGGCGTGGAGGACCCCCACAACCTCGGCGCCCTGCTGCGCTCGGCGGACGGAGCGGGGATCACCGGAGTCATCCTGCCGGAGCGCCGTTCGGCGCCGCTCAGTGCCGTGGTTGCGAAGTCTTCGGCGGGTGCGAGCGAGCATGTTCGCATCGCGCGCGTGACCAATCTCACCCGCGCGCTGGAGCAGATGAAGAAAGAGCACATCTGGGTCGTCGGCCTGGACGAGCGCGGGACGCCCGACTACACCGGCTTCGACCTACGTCAGGACTGCTGCCTCGTGCTGGGCCGCGAAGGCGCTGGTCTGCATGACCTGGTCAAGCGCACGTGCGATTTTCTGCTGCGCATTCCCATGGCGGGCAGCGTCAGCTCACTGAATGTGTCGGTTGCGGGCGCTGTCGTGATGTACGAAGCGCTGCGCCAGCGGCGGGCGGGTACCGGCAGTGGTGCTGTTCCGGCTTCGGGTGAGTCCAAGCCACTGGAGTCCAGGCCGCAGCGGCCCCGCAAAGGTTTAGGATCGTGAATCTGTTTCATCGCCGCGTCCTCAGCGGGGCTTTGCTCGCCAGCACCGGCTTGGTCGGTGCGAAGATCGTTGCCCAGAGCACGGCGCCCGCAGCGCCGGCCGCGCCGCCGACCTCACAGACTCAGGAACCCGAAGCGCCGCACGGCAAGGTGCTCTATCAGAGCCATGGCGACGCGCCGGACGCCTCAGCGCAGCCGCAACAGCAGTCGTCGTCTCCGAGCGCGGAAAATCAGGCTTCGCCGGCGGGCGCGCCGCAGCTTACTGACGAAGATCGCGCTGCCATTCGCATCACGCGCTATGACCTCGACGTGCGCATTACACCCGCGACTGCGCATCTCACCGGCCGCGCGCGTCTCACCCTGCGCAACGCGAGCGACAAGCCGCTGCCGCGCATCGCGCTGCAAATCTCCTCTGCGCTGACGTGGCAATCCGCGTCGCTCGATGGCCGGGGGCTGGCCGTTGCGCAACACCTTCTCGACACGGATGCAGACCACACCGGCCGCGCACGCGAGCTCATTCTCACGCTTCCCGCGCCGCTTGCGCCGGGCGACAGCCTCAAGCTGGACACGTTCTACTCCGGCGCCATTACTGTTTCGAGCGGGCGCCTCGAGCGCCTCGGCATTTCCTCCTCTCAGGCGGACAAAGGCGATTGGGACGCGATTACGCCGGACGCGACGGCGCTGCGCGGCTTCGGCAACGTTCTCTGGTTTCCCGTCGCCGCGCCGCAGCTCTTCCTGGAGGACAACACGCTGGTGCCCGCGATCGGCCGCGCACGGCTGGAGCACGCCACCACGCCGATCAGCCTTCGTCTCAGCGTGGAGTACAGCGGCGACGCGCCCGTTGCAGCGTACTTCTGCGGACGCCGCCAGCCGCTCGCCGCGTTGCACGACAACAACGACGCGCCGATCGCGTACGGCAGCGGAATCGCCACCGCGACGTTCCCGAGCGAGCCGATCGGCGTTCGCCCGCTGAGCCTGTTCGTGATCGCGAGGCCGGAGAGCCTCATCGCTCCGCTGCCGTCGATGTCCTCGACAACGGCTGCGGGGGGCACGCCGATGCTTGCGGTCGAGAGCACCGACGATCAGGCGCTTCCGTCGCTCGCCGACTCCGCCGAGCGCGTCGCTCCGCTGCTGCAGCAGTGGCTCGGACCGCATCCGCTCTCGGCGCTCACGATCATCGACCACAGCGGACAACCGTTCGAAGATGGTCCGCTGCTGGTTGCTCCGGTCGGTCAGCTCGCGGGATCGAGCGCGGCTCCGCTGATCGCGCACAGTCTCACGCATGCGTGGGTGCAGACCGGGCAGCCGTGGATGGATGAAGGACTCGCCGAGTTCTTCTCTCTCCTGTGGAACGAGCGCGAGCACGGTCGCGACGCCGCGGTGGGGCAGCTCGAGGCACTCATGCATCCCGTTGCTGCCGCAGATACGCTCTCGGAGAATGCGCCTAACGACAGCTCCGAACAGAGCACATCGTCAGCTGCCAGCGCCGCTGTCGGGCAGCCGCTAATAGACGCTTACGACGAGCTCTTCGTCCGCCGCAAAGCCGCTGCGGTCTGGTGGATGCTGCGCGACATCGCCGGCGAGCAGCCGCTCCAGCTGGCGCTCACTGCGTGGCGCACGCAGCCGCCCAGCCGTGACTCCGCCGAGGCGCAGGCCGAGGCCTTCGAGGCGCTGCTCGAAAAGACCAGCGGCAAAGATCTCAGCTGGTTCTTCAACGATTGGATCTTGCACGACCGCGGCTTACCCGCGCTGAGCATCGTGGACGTCACACCGCGCGAGCTGCCGGCGGGCAGCGGCCACGATAAAGGGTGGCTCGTCGCGGTTACGGTGCACAACGCCGGAGCGGCCGTGGCCGAAGTCCCGCTGGTTGTGAACGCCGGCACGCTCGCCATCACGCGCCGCATGCGCATTCCCGGCTTGTCCAACGCAACCGAGCGCGTGCTGATCGAGAGTGCACCCACTCAGGTCACGGTGAACGACGGCAGCACGCCCGAATCCGGTCCCGGCACACACACCCGCACCATCGTCCAGCACCCGGAGTAGCTGCTAGCGGCGCAGCCCGACGTTGCGCCGCGCACCTCCGCGCGCAGGCCGCCGAGGCGGCGGAGCGGGCCCCGAACATACCTGTCCGCCGCTCAGGGCGCGCGTGCATGTGAGCGCGACTGGATGAATGGTGTCCGCCGCTGTAGCCTTCGCCGCGCGCAGTCCTGTGTCGTCAGCCAACTGCGGCAGCGCATGCACGATACTCGCAAGCTGCGCCGCGCTCGCCTGTCCCGAGAGTGTGAAGCTGTAACCGGTCGGCGAGGCCTGGCCGCCGATCGTCAGTTCTGCTCCGGGTCCGATGCGTAGTGGCGCAGGCGTGAGCGTTGCGGTCCAGCCGTTCGCGTTCGAGTTTACGGTGGCTTCAAACTGCTGCGTTGGTGCTGCGGGCTCGCCCGCGGTTTTCACCAGCTCGCCGTTTGGCCGGCGCGCAACAACGGGCATTGTCAGCGCGACGGCGCCGTTCCACTTGCTGCCGGAGGCCTGTGCTGGATGCACGAGGTCCGCGTCAAGCGTGCCCTGCACGCGCGGCTCCGCAGGAATGCGCGCGGAGAAGAGCCGCATCCAGCCGAAGGCCCACTCCAGCGGGAGCTTTTGTGCCGTGACAGTCGCCGGCGCAGCAAGCGGGCGGGAAAGATCCATTTCGTCGGCGTGAATCTCGATTGGTGCAGATCCACTCACGGGGATGCCACACGCAACGTTCGTCAGCTCGACCGCTGGAACGTCTGCCGTGCCCGTGCAGGCGATCGACTCATCGAGCGACTGTGCCGGCACAAAGTCGGCGCGGCGCAGATCGTCGATCGTGATCTTCGTCTTCCACGTCGCTGCGGCCAGCGGTCCCTGGAGCCAGCCGTCGGCGTGCAGCGTGCCGCGCCAGCCGCGATCATCGCCGGAGACCAGCCGGCTGGCCTCGCCCATCGGCGCCTCGTACCAGCTCGCGTGCAGATTCACCGGCACATCCTGCATTCGCGTGGCGCGTTGCAATGACCCCTCCAGCCGCACGACGCCGGGGTCGCCGATGTTCGAGTCGGTGCGCGTCGGCTTTCCTTCGAGTCGCACGCGCCACACCTGCGGCGATGGCAGCCACAGCGCAAAGTCCGCGTCGGTCAGCGAGAATGGCATCTTCTGGTCGCCGAGCTTCAGGTTGATCCGGCCACCGGTCGCCTCGATGTACGGAAAGCGCGGCGTTTCGCCGGCGCGCTGTTGTCCTGTCGGCGCTGTGTCTACGTGCGAAGCGTGCAGCAGCACGCCCTCGAGGTTCCATCGCCCGTCGGCTGCGCGTACCAGGTTCACGCTCGGGTTCTCGAACTCGATGCGCGAAAATTCGACGCGGCGCTTCCACAACGAGCTCACGCGCAAGGTGGCGATCACCTCGTTGGCGCGGATGGTTGGCTCATTGCCGAACGCCGGATCCTCGCTGACCACGAGGTTCTCGATCGTGAACCCCGGCATCGGCAGCACGCGCAGTCTTACCTTGTCCATGTGCACCGGCCGGCCCAGGCTCTCGCTCATGCTCCTGGCGATGCGCCGCTGAAATCGGCTCACATTCAGAAGCGGAGGCGTGATCGCGAGCAGCAGTAGAACCAGCACGACTGCCATCGCCACCATGACGCTCTGCCGCGGTGCGGGCCGCGCCTCGCTCTGCTCGTTGGAATCCATCCGCTCTCTATCTTGCAGCATCGTGATCATTCGCAGCTTCGCGCATGGCTCGCAACTGCGTCGGACTGCAGTCCGAGACTGGAAGCGAGCTCCGGAAATCCTAACGAACGAGATGGAAGGTTCGGCTCCACCGGGTTCCGGTGAAGAAGTGCGTCACCACGTGCACCATAAAGCCGATTCGGTCAGCGAGGCTGGTCTTGTCCTCCTGATCGGCCGGCGTCTGGAACGACCAGTAGACAAACAGCGGCCGTCCCATGATGTTCTCCATCGGCACAAAGCCCCAGTAGCGGCTGTCGAGGCTCTCGGTGCGGTTGTCGCCCATGGCAAAGACTCTGCCCGGAGGAACGACGATATCGTCGCCCTGAATGTGCGTCGGCAGGTCCTCGCGCCACAGCTCCGTCAACTGCGCATCCGGCCCCGGCGTGATGGCAGGGAAGTCGTCGCG
>DASYBN010000487.1:0-12397 GCA_036500785.1 Acidobacteriaceae bacterium | reverse complement strand
TGCGCTGGTTCAATCGAAGCTACGACCGTTCGCTCATGCACTATGACCGCGCCGTCGGCAAGACACTGCTGCGTCCAGTTGCAACCACGCTTGGTGTGCTCGGCATCTTCCTCTTCTCGCTCGGCCTGTATCCGCTGCTTGGCCTGTCGTTTTTTCCGCGCACCGATCCCGGACAGTTCGTCATCAACCTCAAAGCGCCGGCTGGAACACGCATCGAGCTGACGAACGAGTACATCGCTCGCGTCGAGCAGGAGATTCGCTCGATCATCCCCACGCAGGACCTCGGGATGATCGTCTCAAACATCGGCATCACGCCCGACTTCTCCGCGATCTACACGCCCAATTCCACGCAGAACACAGCCTTCGTTCAAGTGTCCCTGAAAGAAGGGCACTCGCGCTCAAGCTTCGCTTACATGGATCTTGTTCGCAGCAAGCTGAACAGAGATCTCCCGGAGCTCTCGACATACTTCCAGACCGGCGGCCTGGTCGATGCCGTCGTGAATCTAGGTTTACCCGCTCCAATCGATATACAAGTCGGCGGCAACAATCTGAAACAGGCATTCGACACGGCAACCTTGCTGGCCCGGCAGATACGCTCGGTGAAAGGCGTCAGCGACGTTCTCATCCCGCAGGACATCGACTATCCCGGCCTCGAGCTCGACGTGAACCGCGAGATGGCAGGGCGGCTCGGAATCACCTCCCAGTCAGTCATCGACAACGTCATCACCGCGCTCACATCCAATGGAATGATTGCCCCGAGTTACTGGGTCGATCCGAAGACGGGCAACAACTATCTACTCACCGTCCAGTTTCCCGAGACCGCGGTGAAGTCGCTGACCGACTTCGAGCAGATTCCGCTCGCGGCAAAGAACATGTCGATGAGCGCCGACGATCCGGCGCAGCCTAACGGCAACCGCCCGCTCGCAACCAATCTGGGCGCGGTCACCCACATCTCGCAGATCAATACGCCCACCGAAGTCGATCACTATCAGCTGCGCCGCGTGATCGACATCTACGTCTCGCCTTCGAGCAAGGATCTCGGCGGTGTCGCCAGGCGCGTGGAGGGTGTTCTCCACAACGCACACATTCCGCCGGGACTCGTGATCTCGGAGCGAGGATCCGTCGAGGGCATGCGCCGATCGTTCACGAGCTTCGGTGTAGGACTCATTCTTTCGATCGTGCTCGTGTACCTGATTTTGATGGCGCAGTTCTCATCGTTCATCGATCCGATCATCATCCTGCTCGCGATTCCGCCCGGCATCACCGGTGTGATTCTCTTCCTGCTCTTGACGGGAACCACGCTGAACGTGATGTCGCTCATGGGCGTCATCATGATGACCGGCATCGTCGTGTCCAACTCCATCCTGATCGTCGAGTTCACGCGCGCACTCCGCAATGAGGGCATGCCGATTCGCGAAGCCGTAGCCATGGCCTGCCGAGTGCGTCTGCGCCCCGTGCTCATGACCTCGCTCGCGACCATCATCGGCATGGTGCCCATGGCGCTCGCACTTGAGGCCGGCAGCGAGCAGTATGCGCCCTTGGCTCGCGCAATCATCGGCGGCCTGACTGTATCGGTGATCGTGACCGTCTTCGTCGTCCCAGCCGCGTACCTGTGGGTCCATGGCAAGGAAGAGCACGCCGGTCCCGAGAAGACCTCCGTGGAGGCCGTCTGATGCGGATCACCTACGCTCTTCTCGCAGCTGCTCTTTGCATCGCGTCCTCTGCGCCCGCGCAGACGTCGAGCCCGGTGACCACCAACAACGGCACGCCTCCCACCTCACCAACTCCGTCGCTACCTTCTGCTCCTCCCGTCGCGCTTCCCGCTCCAGGCGTAACATTGCCCGGCACACAGATGCCAACGCCGCCAACGTCTCCGATCCAGCAACTCCCCCAAAGTCTGACGGCGCCGCTCGTCCCATCCAATGCGCCTTCGCTTACCGTCGGCCAGGCAGAGCAGCTCGCGCTTCAACACAATCCTCGCGTCACAGTCGCACGCCTGCTCGCACTCGCTGAAGGCCAGGTTGTGCGCGAGCAGCGCGCAGCGGAGATGCCCACGCTCGCCGCGAATCTCACCGCCGTCGGCGCAGACAGCGGAACGCGCATCACCGCCGGCGCGCTCAACAATCCTGTGCTCTATCAGCGTGCAGCCGCTGGTGTGACATTGAATCAACTGATCAGCGACTTCGGACGCACACGCAATCTCGTCGCGCAGGCCAGCCTCAACGCGCAAGCCGCGCAGAGCACCCTCGAAGCCACACGAGACGACATCGTCTTTGCAGTCGATGAGGCGTTCTATCGCGCGCTCGGTGCACAGGCGCTCATTCAGGTAGCCATCGAGACCGTCAACGCGCGCCAGAGCAGTGCGGCGCAGATCCAGGCGCTCGCCAACGCGCGGCTGCGTTCCACGCTCGACCTAAGCTTCGCAAACGCGCAGCTCGCGCAGGCGCAGCTTCTGCTACTCGACGCACGCAACCAGAGCGAAACCGCGCAGGCCGACTTGGCCGCGCTGCTCGGAGAGGACACGGGCGTCGTCTACCGGCTCGTCGACGAGACGCCGGCAGCGCCACCCGCCGCACCCGGCGAAGTCGCCCCACTTATACAGCAGGCGTTTGGACAGCGCCCGGACCTCCGCAGTCTGCAGCAGCAGGCGAACGCTGCGCATCGTTTTGCAACTGCCGAACGCGATCTCTCGCTGCCGACGATCAACGCGCTGGGCGCCACCGGAACCGCGCCGTGGAGAGACAGTCAGATTGGGAGCGCAACCTACGGCGCCGCGGGCGTCAACGTAACGATCCCGGTCTTCAACGGATTTCTCTACACCGCCCGCGCCACCGAGGCGAAGCTGCGCGCGTCCGCTGCCGACGCTCAGGTGCAGCAGCTCCGCGACAACATCACGCGTGACGTCACCACGACTGTTCTTCAGGCTCAGGAGAACTTCAACCGCATCGCCGTGGCGCAGCAGCTCTTGACGCAGGCAAATTCCGCGCTCGCACTGGCGCAGACGCGATATCAGCTCGGCCTCTCCTCCATCGTCGAACTGAACGACGCACAGCTGCTGCAGACGCAGGCAGAAATTGAGCTTGCCAACGCGCGCTATGCCTATCAAGGTTCTCTCAGCGCCATTCGATATCAAACCGGGCAGTAAACGAGACCCCTGCGCGGACGCTGCGCAACCCTTTTTCCATTCACAGTTGAGCGTGTACGATGGGCCAAAGCTACACCGCAATGGAGGATGGTGAATGGGGGCTGCAGTTCGTCTGAGCCACACGGGATATGGCCGGCTGATGTTGCTGGTGGCGGGTCTTGGCGGGCTGCTCTATGGCATCGATGTCGGCATCATTGGCGGTGCGCTGCCCTATCTTGAGACCACTTCGGGCCTGACCCGCGGACAGATCTCGATCATCGTGGCGGCAGTTCTGCTGGGCAGCGTCTTCTCGACTCTGTTCGCCGGTCTCCTGGCCGACTGGATGGGACGCAAGCCTCTGATGCTGTTGAGCGGCGTTGCTTTCTCAATCAGCGTTCCGATCATCGCGCTCTCGCAGGGCTTTGGTCCGCTCTTCCTCGGACGGCTGTTGCAGGGCGTAAGCGGCGGTCTGGTCGGCGTTGTCGTGCCGCTCTACCTCGCCGAGTGCCTTGCCCCAAACGTGCGTGGCAAAGGAACCGGCGTCTTCCAATGGCTGCTGACGCTCGGCATCTTCGTGGCAGCGCTCATCGGCATCTACACCAGCTACCACGTCGCGGAGATTGCGAGAACTGCGTCCGCAGCCGCGTTGTTCGCCGCAAAAGACAGCGCATGGCGCAGCATCTTCTGGATGTCGCTTCCGCCCGGCCTGCTCTTCGTCGCGTCCGCGTTCTTTATCTCGGAGTCGCCGCGCTGGTTGTTCCGCCGCGGACGCATCCAGGCCGCGCAGTCGGCGCTTGAGCGCTCGCGCACTCCCGAACAGGCTGCCATCGAGATCGGCGAGATGCAGCAGATCGCCGCGCAGGGCAAGAGCGGCGTCATCCATAAACACTCACTGCTAAGCCGCCGCTATGTGATCCCATTTCTGCTGGCGTGCGTGATTCTGGCCTGCAACACTGCCACCGGGATCAACTCCATCATCGGCTACAACGTCGACATTCTCATCCAGAGCGGGCTCAGCGACGTGCTCGCGCACTGGGGCTATGTGCTCTTTACGTTCATGAACTTCCTGATGACGGTCGTCGGATTGCAACTTGTCGACAAGAAGGGACGCAAGTTTCTGCTGGTGGTTGGAACCTCGGGCATCATCGTATCGTTGATTGCCGTCGGCACCCTTTTCCTGAGGACCGAAAAGGCTCGCTACGACGCGCGCGACACCGTGCAGGCGCTCGTCGCCAATGGCGACTCACTCACCGTCAAGTTCGACGCAGCCGAGGCGAAGCAGCTTGGCGCGCCAGCCGTCAGTGGGCCGCAGTCGCTGGCCATCATCTACTCCTATGGCGACTTCACCTCAAGCACCAAGCCCGTTCTCCTCGGCGATGCCGAGCCGGCGGTGATCGATCGCGCGAATTCAATTCCTTCCAGCAAAGTGGCGGCGTCGTTTCAAAATCCTTTTGCCGATCTCCACGCCGCCAGAACCGCTCCGCTCAAGATCGAGCATGCGTACATCACTCCTGTCCCGAGCACCACCAACGGCTGGCTCGTCGCGTTTTGCCTCTACGCGTTCGTGAGCTTCTTTGCGATGGGCCCCGGCGTCTGCGTCTGGCTCGCGCTGAGCGAACTCATGCCGACGCGGATTCGCTCCAACGGCATGAGCCTTGCACTCGTTCTGAATCAGACGGTCTCGACGACGCTCGCAGCGATCTTCCTGCCGGTTGTCGGCAAATACGGATACTCGACGATGTTCTATCTCTTCGCCGCCTTCACCGTCGTCTACCTCGTGACCGCCGCATTCTTCCTTCCGGAGACAAAAGGCAAGACCCTCGAAGAGATCGAGCGCCTCTTCGAGCGCAACGGAAAGCAGGAGCCCTCATCCGTCACTTCCTGACCGTGGTGCCGCGTTCTCCCGTCTGGTCCGCTCTCCTGGCGAGCTTCACCTCCGCGTCTCTCGACTCTTCTTCCATCAGCCACCGGCGCAGCTGCAGGATGTCGTTCGCTCGAGCGATCCCCACCGGCCGCCGTCTGTCATTGGGAGCGACCACCACAACATTCTCGGTATTCTTCAGCATCATCTCGCGGTGCACCTGGTCGCACTGACTCCATGGCTTCGGGAATGCCGTGGCCCTTCAGCGTCGGCTCCCAGAAGTGAATCATGATACCGACCAGCAGACCGCCGATCGGTGGAATCAGAACACCCACAGCCCAAGATGGTTGTGAATGGGATTGCTGTAGGCGAACGAGAATCGTCCGTAGAAAAAGATGTTTGTGAACAGCTGAATCAACGCCAGAAGCGCTTGTGCAACCAGGCCGGCGACCGCTCCCACCACCAAAGCAAACGCGCAGATCCGAATAATTTGAGGCTCCAGCGCGACGCCGAACTGTCCTTTCTTACTGGACTGCCCCTCTGGAATCGCTGCCATCTCTGGAATTGGAAATTCAGCCATGGAACCTCCTTACCGTCTTGTTCTATCGAATGCTAGCTCTCCTCGGCCTTCTGCACTGCATGGCCATTCTGCGTCACTCCAGCCGATCCGTTGTCGTTCAGCACCTGAAGAATGTCTGTCTTGGTGACGATCCCTCGCGCCTCACCGTCCGCCGCAACCACGAGCAGCATCGACGGTCGTTGCTCACCCGTAAGCATTCGCAGCGCTTCCATCACGTCGCAGTCGAGAGAGACCTCAGCCACATGCTCGTCGATCACCTCGTGCAGCCGCGTGCTCGCCCACTTCTCCGGAGGAATATGCGTAATGCACAACGGGTTCACCACTCCGATCACTCTGTTGTTCTCGATCACCGGATACGCCTCGTGCTGCACATTCGGCGACAGCATCTTGACGAACTCGCCGAGGCTCAGACTGCCCGGCGCTGAGATGATGTGCTGCTGCATAATCTCACTCACCGGGATGTAGCGTAGCGGCGATGTCTTTGCCATCTCATGCAGGCGCTGATCTCCCGACGCAGACGCATCCCCCGAAACAGCGTAGGCCACCGCGGCGCCGATGAGTGCCGGGATGATGAAGGCGTGACCGCCGGTCGCCTCCGCAACGAACACCACCGCGGCCAGCGGCGTCTTGTACCCCGCAGAGATGAACGCCGCCATTCCTACCGCTGCGTAAAGCCCCAGCGACGGGCTGTGCACAATCGACTGCGCAAATGCCGTGCCCAGGCAGCCGCCCGTAAGAAACAGCGGAACGAACATCGCGCTCACGCCGCCCGACGCCAGCGTGAAGATCGTGGCCAGAAGCTTCAGTCCACTGAACACCAGCAGTTGCGAGCTCGTGTGAACCGTGTTGAGCACATCTCCCACCGCTTCGTAATTCGGGCCAATTGGAATCAGCGACCCTCCGTAGATGTGAAGAAACGCCAGGCCGCAGAGCCCTGTCAGCAATCCGCCGATCGCCATCTTGATCCAGTGCGGCAGCCGCCAGTTCACAAAGAAGACACGCGCCCTCCGGAACGTGACGACGAACGCCATCGCAACAAGTCCGATCAGCAATCCGAGAAGCGCGCTCCAGTAAAGATCGGTGCGGTGATAGCTCATTGCGCCATGAAAATTGAACAGAGGTGCCGAGCCGAGAAATGCGCCGAGCGTCACATACGACACCACCGAAGCGATCAGCGATGGCACAAGCGCCTCATGCGCCAGGTCATCGCGATACGGCATCTCCAGTGCGAACACGATGCCCGTCAGTGGAGCACGGAACACAGCCGACATGCCCGCCGCCGCGCCGCAGATAAGCATGATGCGCCGATCACGGCTGCTGAACCGGAAGCGGCGCACCTTCGTCCACAACCACGATCCGATCGCAGCGCCGCCGTAGATGCTCGGCCCTTCAAGCGCCGCGCTTCCGCCGAACCCAACTGTAGTGATGGCCGCCAGTATCTTCGGTGCGAACGGCCGTACGTCGATCTCGCCCTCATTCTCGTGATAGGAGCGGATCACCTCTTCAGTGGAGTGTTCATCAGGGTTTGGCGTCAGGTACTGCATGATCAGACCAGTAACCGCGAACGCCACAACCAGGCCCGGCACAATCGCCCAATGATGGGCGAGATAATAATTCAGCACCCACGGCCAAAGCCTTCCCAGCAGCAACGCTGCGATGCCTGTGATCGCAAGCCCTGTTGTCAATCCAATCACCGGCGCGACGATGAGCCACTTCTGCAGATCACGCGAATAAACCGATGTCAGGTCCTCGTGGACCAATGGAAGATATCGACGCAGAATGCGGCTTTCGAACAATCGTTTTCTTCTCATCTCTTTGGCGACATCATCAGCTCGCCTGCGCGTGCTGGTACCGTCGCAACACGCCCTCCAACGAGACGACTCCTTCCAGAACGCCGCGCACCGCCCGGTTCGAAACCGGCAGCACCGGCCAGCGTTGAAAGTAGGAGAGCGCATTGGCCAGCGGCTGATCAGGAAACACGAGCGGAGTTCGCTCTCTGCCAAGCTTGCTTTCAAGTGTTACTTCGGATCCGGTCTCGCTGTCCTTTGCGTAGTCCTCAAAGATCTTCTGCAGCTCATCCTTCCTTGCCGTATACCATCCGTTGCTGCACTGCACCAGCACGAACGCCGAATCCAGCAGTTGCTGTTTCGTCGCGTCAGACTCCACGATCTGCTCGATCGGTTCGCTTCCTTTGAGAATCGGATAGCCCAACGGCTCGAGCGCATCCTCCAACCGCAGCTCGCTCTCTTCGCGTTCCTCTTCCATCGAGGGCAGGTAAAGTCCATCCTGATGCGTCAGCAGCTCAAAGATCGGTACCGGCTGCAGGCTGCGCGAGATCAGATACGCAATCGTGTTCGCAAGAATCACCGGCAGGATGATCGAATAATTCCCGCTGACCTCCAGCACCATGAACACCGAAGTCAAAGGCACACGCAGGAACGCCGCGAACAACACACCCATTCCCACCAGCGCATAGGAGCCGATCGACCCCGTCAGGTGAGGGAAGAAGATCTTCTCAAACGATCCCACCGACGCGCCCAGCATCGCGCCGATGAACAGCGTCGGCGCAAACATACCACCCGGAGTTCCACTCGAGAACGAAACTGTTGTCGCTGCAATCTTGAACACCGCCAGCAGCAGCAACATCTTCAGCGCAAACTGCGCGTGCATCGCCTGGTCAATCGCGCCGTAGCCCGATCCCATCACCTCGGGAAGTCCAAAATATCCAATGCAGCCCACGATCAATCCCGCAATCGCCGGTTGCATCATCTGCGACCACTGCGGTTGGCTGCGCAGCCGCGGTCGCAGCCAGCCCAGCGACTTCGCAAAAATCAGCGAGGCCAGTCCGCCGATCACTCCCAGCACCGAGTACGCGAGCAACTCACGCGGATCGCGCAGCGTGATCGATGGTACCCGGAACATCGGTTGCGCTCCCCAGAACCAACGCGCAATCACGACGCTCGACACGGCCGCGAGAACAATTGAGCCCAGAACGCCCGCGGTCCACTTGCCGATGACCTCTTCGATCACAAACAGAATTGCCGAGATCGGCGCATTGAACGCCGCTGCAAGACCGGCCGCCGCGCCCACCGGCGCAAACAGCCGCAATCTCGCGCGCGAAAGCCCAACACGCCGCCCGATAAGCGACGCCACGCCCGCGCCGATCTGCAGTGACGGGTCCTCAGGCCCAAGCGACTGCCCGCTCCCAATTGCCAGCGCCGACAGCATGAATTTGCCGATCACCGTCCGCACCGAGATATATCCGTTATGGATATACAGCGCTGCCTTTGTCTGATTCACACCGCTGCCGCGCACACCCGGAAACACATAGCGCGTCAGCACCGCAATCACAATCCCAGCCAGCGCCGGGATGATGAACAGCCGCTTCTGTCCCGTTGCCGGAGCAACACCGAGCAGCAAAATGCTCAGCCACTCGATCGCCATCCGGAACGACACCACCAGCAGCCCCGACAGGATCCCGATGAAGATCGACAGCAACAGGAACAGTCGCTCCTCGCGCACTGGCAGCGCTTCACCGAGCTCCAGTGGTTGCTCTGCCTTCATCGTTGCTGCTTCACCGTTCATCAACTCTCCACTCTCTAGCGGCCGGTCCGCGACGCATTCGACAGTTCCAGAAGCAGCGCATCATCGCCTTGCGGCGCTCCGCACACTTGCTGCGTCTGCTGTTCCGTGTCGAAGATCAGCTTCACCAGCGCATCCTGCTGGCCCTGGTCCTCGAGCAGCGACCGCCGCTCCGTGTTGTGCTCCGCATCGGTCCATCGGTTCTCAAGCGCCTGCAGACCCGCGGGCACCTGGCCGTTGTTGAAATGCGCTTCGCAGCCGTCAAATCTCGCCTTCGCGATAGGCAGCGCCCGAAGAATATGTTCCACGCGGTCCTGCGGTACAACGTCCTGCGACAACGTAAGCTCCTGGATGCGCCGCGAGCTCGCCAGCAGAGTCTCGAGCTCAACTGCATCTTTCGGATCCAGCTTCGCCGCTGCGCTCTCGCGTCGCGCCACCGACAGCAGCTTCGCCGCTTCGTCAAACTCGTTCATCGAGTACGCGACGCGTCCCGCTTTGTACAGCAGCTCTGTATTCTCCGGACTCAGCTTGATTGCCTTGCGATAAAGATTCAACGCATCCGGCAGATCGTTCGCCTGCACGAACCTGTCTCCCAGCGTCTCCTGCGAGTTCGGCTCATCCGGAGCGTCCGCAGCCGCAATCAGAAGCTCCGCGCGAGCCGACGGCAGATCGCCGCGCTGAATCAGATAATCCGCCAGCTCCGTCTGCACGCGAAACCGCTCGTCCGCCGAGCCCGTACTCCAATTGCCCACCGCCGACGCACGATAGTAGTCGATCGCCCGCTGCGCATCGCCCCGCTGCCGCTCCAGTCGCGCCAGCTGAAGGTTGATGAAACCGTCCGCCGGCTGCTGGTCGAGCAGCGTTAGAAAGTAGCTCCTGGCCTGGTCCGGATGGTGCGCTGCTGCCAACGCTTCAGCCAGCAGCAAACGGTTGTACATCTGGTCCGGCGCATATTCCAAGGAGATTCGGAGGTCCTGGATGGCCTGCTTTGCGTTGCCCTCGCGTACGTCCTGCTGCCCGCGCTGCGCAAACTCCCGGCCCAGTTCCGCGCGCCTTGCAGAGAAGCTCCGGAATAGAAACGACGTCACCAGATAGAGCGCCACAGCAGAGAACACCAGCACCAGCAGCGTCACGCTGTCCCTGAGAATAATCCTGCGCCTCGGGCGGTATCCGTTGCTCACCGTCGCCGTACCGGCGGAATTTGGCTGTGTGTCGATGGTCTTCTTCTCGAAAGTTAAAGCGCAGAAACGCGATCTTGACCCAGTTTATCGTAGTGCGACAAGGTGTGTCGCGACTCGAGAGTTCTCTCAGCCTAGCGGATCAAATTCATCTGCACGCGATTTAGTGCAATCAAACGAGGTAGCGTCGCTGGTGCCACTCCCACGCAGAAGCCAGGATGTCGTCGATCTTTGCGTGCTTCGGCGTCCATCCAAGCTCCGCCTGCGCCCGCGCCGAGCTCGCCACCAGCCGCGCCGGATCACCCGGCCTGCGCGGCTTCATCTCCACCGGAATCGGGTGCCCCGTCACGCGCCGCGCCGCCTCAATCACCTGTTTCACCGAGAAGCCCTGCCCGTTCCCCAAATTGCAGATCAGCCGATCTCTCGTCTCCAGCGCATTCAGCGCGAGAATGTGCGCCGCCGCCAGATCCACCACATGGATATAGTCGCGAATGCACGTCCCATCCGGCGTGTCATAGTCATCGCCGTAGATGAAGATCTTCTCGCGCCGCCCCAGCGCAACATCGAGGATCAGCGGAATCAAGTGCGTCTCCGGCTCATGCGCCTCGCCGCGTCCGGGCAGCGCACCCGCCACGTTGAAGTACCGCAGCGACGCATAGCGCAGTCCATGAATGCGGTGCAGCCAGCCGAGCATGTACTCCACCAGCAGCTTGCTCTCGCCATACGCGTTCGTCGGCGCAAGCTTCGCATCCTCGTCGATCGGCACGCGCTCCGGCTCTCCGTACACCGCGGCCGTCGAACTGAACACCAGCTTCTTCACACCCGTTGTCTGCATCGCCTCCAGCAGCGCCAGCGTGGAAGCCGTGTTGTTCCGAAAATAAATCTCCGGCTTCTGCATCGACTCACCGGCCTCGATCAGCGCCGCAAAGTGCAGCACACCATCCGGCCGCAATTCGCGCAGCAGCGTCTCGATACGCGCGCGGTCGGCGATATCCGTCTGCACAAACTCCGCGCCCGCCGGAACCTCATTGCGTTTGCTGTGGCACAGGTTGTCGACGATCGTCACCTCATGCCCCGCCTGCATCAGGATCGTCGCCACTGTGCCGCCGATATAGCCCGCCCCACCCGTCACCAAAAGCCTCATCGCCTCTCCCGTCACGTGCTCAAATCAATCTCTGGTGCGATGCTCCACGCCATTCGTCTGAATCGGCGCCAGCGCAAGCAGAACCAGCCCCGCAATCAGCACGGCTCCCTCAAGGTCCACCGAAACCGAGTGCAGCCGATCGAACTCCACCCGCGCCGGATTGTCCTTCGGCGCGGCGTTCACATCACCACCGACCGCCAGCCGGTCCTTCTCCATCCTTGGAATCACCGACCGCTGCGAGTACAGCGTCAGCATCAGCATCACAACAGCAAGCACTGTCTCGATGACTCGCACCACTCGCATGCCGCGCTGCGCAGTCATCAGCGCCAGCGTGGCCAGCAGATAGATCACACCGCCATAGATACCGATCCAATGCAGATCGATCAGCGCTCCGCGCACGACCATGCCCGCCATGTGAGCGTCCGGCAGCACACCAAACGCAACCGCGGCCACTACGACAAAGAAAACCTCGCCACCCACCCACAGTGCCAGTGGATACAGCCGCAGGATTCGTAGCAGCGTCGTCATTGACTCACCGCGCCATCAACTCTGGCGTCGTCGCAGCGCGCTCCAGCGCACGCCGCAACACCAGCTCCAGTGCGCCCTTCTGTGCAGCGTAGTCCTCATCCGAGATGCGCCGCTGCAGATGGTCCGTCTCCAGCGCAAACATCTCCTCCTTCAGCGCCTGCAACAACTGCGCCGAATGTGTCTGCGGCGTCTGCGCCTGCGCCATCGAAGCAGCGCGTCCCATCGGTTCGAGCGGCACCGCGCTCGGCAGTCGCGTCGCCGCACCATCCGCTGGCTTCCGCAACATCACGGCCGCCGCCGCCGCCAGCAGCACCGCCAGCCCCGACAGAATCCACCACTTGTATTTCGCCCACGGATCGCGCGTTCCGCTCGCATCCAGCGGATTGCCCAACCCTCCACC
>DASYBN010000486.1:0-6841 GCA_036500785.1 Acidobacteriaceae bacterium | reverse complement strand
TGCCTTTCGCAGGGTCGGCGGGCGTGATGGGCGACGCAAGCTGGCCGCTTAGATAGAGCGTATCGCCGGCCCAGACGCCTTCGGCGATGGGAGACTTGTCGCTCTGGATGTGCTTCACGTCGACCTGCGCGTGCGCGGTGAGCGCGGTGAATAGAAGGGCGGCTGCGAATCGGTAGCAGTGCTTCATGGTGCGTCTCCTTCGAAGCAGGTTGGTACGAAATGTCTATGCGAGGGCGGACGAGTGCGAGGCCAGCCGCGCTGCTTTCACGCGATCGGAGATCTGCTGCACGGCGTAGAGAGCGCTGATCGCCGCGCCCTCCTGCCAACCGACGATGTGGCTGACGTGATCGCCGGCGAAGTAGATGGGGCCGTCGGGTTGGAGCAGCGTCTGGAAGTAGGGATCGGGGCCGGTGCGGCGGCGTCTCATGCGCGGCAGGTGCGGGTCCGTCGCCTTCGCATCCGGCTGCGGGCCGTAGGTGCTGATCCACGCGCCTTCGTTGTACGGGATCTGTCCCCAGTTCACGTAGAGCGGCTTTTCGAGCTCCTTGCTGTGGCCGGGGTGCAGGCGCTCGATGGATTTGCGGCTCTCGGCCAGCTTCTGCTCGAAGCTGAGCGCGGCGAACTCCGGTGTGGTGTCGAAGCCGTAGCCGCTCACGAGAACGCCGCGGTCGGCGAACATGCCGGCCGAGGGAAGCCAGATGGGGCTGAGGCCGGTGCTGCAGAATTCGAGGCCGCCGTAGATGTTGTAATCCTGCTCCCAGAAGCGGCGGCTCTCCCACGCGATCTTGAACGCGGCCGCGTAGGTGCAGCCGTCGACGGTGGTTTTGTAGGGCGCGCTGAGGTCGTTGGGAATTTTGCGGACCATCGTGAGCGGCATCGCGCAGATGCAGAACTCCGCGTCGAGTGTGGACGGCGCGCCGTTCTGCGTGTAGCTGATGCGAACGCCTTTGCCGGTCTTGCGAATCTCCGTTACCGGCGCGTTGAAGCGCACGATGTCTCCGAGCGATTTGGCGAAGGCATACGGGATGCGGTCCATGCCGCCGACGGGCTGGAACATCGTCGCCTGCATGTCGAACGCCTCGCTGAAGAGCATGCCCTGCCAGAAGTCCTCGAGCAGCAACGTGTGCAGATCGATGGGCTGGCTCAACACGCCGTCGTCTTCAACTCCGGGAGCGCGCAGATAGCCGGCGCGATCGCTGCCCTTGTATTTATTCGCATCGTCGAGCGGACCGTAGACGCGAAGGAACGAGAGCATGCGGTCGCGGTCGTCGGTCGAGAGCTGCTGGTCGAGCGCGCCCTGCTGCACGCACTTCGAGAGCAGCTCGCTGACCCAGCCGCGCGTGTCGTTCTCGGCTTGCCGCATCACGACGGGCTTGCCGCCGTTGGCGTTGTCGTTCTGCAGCATCTCGGAGCGGCTCATGTTCACTTCAACCTGCAGCTCCACTCCGAGCTTGCGGCAGTAGCCGAGCATGTGCGGGTGGATGGAGGGCAGGCGCGCCGGGCCGAAGTTCTGGTAGTTGCCCGCGTCCCACTCGCAGCGCTGCTTTGTGCCGTCGATGAACTCGATGGTGTCGCCGGTGCGCACGGTCCAGTTGCGTCCGCCGGGACGGCCGCGCGCTTCGAGCACTGTGCAGTCGTAGCCCAGGTCGCGCAGCTCGTACGCGGCGACCAGCCCGGCGATGCCGCCGCCGAGAATCACCACACGCGTTCCGTTGCCCGAACCGCGCGCAGCGAGCGGCGCGGCGACGGCGCGCACAGGTTCCACCAGCCCCAGCCCCTGCATTGCAAGAAACGCTGCGCTGTATCCGCCGGCCTGGCCGACTCGAAGAAGAAAGTCCCGTCTCGACACGCTCATCGAAGGCGCCATCCTTTCGCGTCTTTGTTGCGCGTTAAGCGAAGCCGCGGCCCGTAAGCTGCCACGAGGAATGTGAAGGTGTAGCCACTACAGTACCGCAGCTTCTGAGATTTTGCAGCGAGAAATGTTGCGAAAGCCGAGGCTTCGCGGGGCTGCGTATACTTTTCTGTGCGTGTGCGCCGCCCTCCGAACGCGTGAGCTGACCGCGAGCCACTCGGGCGTGGCGGCGGGTGTTGCGCCTGCGCCGACGCAGTGGGGCCGCCGCCGCTGGCTGCTGTTGGCTGTTTTTCTGACGTACAGCCTCGCGTATCTCGATCGCGCCAACTACGGCTTCGGCGCGGCTGCCGGAATGGCGAAGACGCTGAATATTACGGGCAGCAAGAATTCGCTGCTCGGCGCGCTGTTCTTTCTCGGATATTTTTTCTTTCAGGTTCCAGGCATTCTCGCGGCGCGAAGGTTCAGCTGCACGCGACTGGTTGCGATCGCGCTGATCGTGTGGGGAACGCTGGCTGCGCTTACTGGCATCCTGCGCGTGTTCTGGATGCTGGCGATCGATCGATTTCTGCTGGGCATTGCTGAGAGCATCATCTTTCCGGCGCTGCTTCTGCTGCTGACGCGGTGGTTCACGCGCGCGGACCGCTCGCGGGCAAACGTGCTGCTGATGCTCGGCAATCCTGTCACGGTGCTCTGGATGTCGGCGATCACGGGGTTCCTCATCGAGCGCTTCGGATGGCAGCGTACGTTCATCTTCGAAGGCCTGCCGTCGGTTGCGTGGGCCGTGATCTGGATGCTCTTTGTGCGCGATCATCCAACCGAAGCGCGCTGGATGCCGGCCAGCGAGGCCGAGCAGATTACAGAGCGACTTGCTGTGGACCAGAGCGAGCTTCCGGCTTCTGCGCACGCGACGACGCAGACGCTTCGCGCGGCGCTGCTCCGCGCCGACGTCATCGTGCTTTCCATTCAGTACTTCTGCTGGAGCTTCGGCATCTACGGGTTCATCCTGTGGCTGCCGACGATTGTTCGCGAGGGGGGAACGCACAACATGGGGCGCGCCGGTTTGATCTCGGCGGCTCCGTATCTCGTCGCGATTGTGCTGGAGCTCGTGGTGGCTCACCTTTCGGATCGCGCGCAGCGCCGCCGCCGCTATGTGTGGCCGTTCCTTCTGCTCTCCGGGATTGCGCTGCTCGGCTCGTTCGTTCTGCAGCCGTACGGTTTTTTCTGGGCGTATCTCTGTCTGCTGGTGGCGTGCGGCGGAATGTACGCTCCGTACGGCCCGTTCTTCGCGATCATGCCGGAGCGCATTCCGCAGAACCGCGTGGGCGAGGTGATGGCGCTGGTCAACAGTCTCGGCGCGCTGGGATCGTTTGCCGGCGTGTACATCGTCGGTTCGCTGCGCAGCGTTACGGGCAGCGACCGGCCGGGCTATCTGCTGATGTCGCTATTTCTCGTGATCTCCGCGCTCCTGGTGATCTGGCTGCCGAATCCGCCGCAGGCGAAGGAGATCGCGCATGCCTGAAGTGCTTGCTCTGCGCGATGTGCTCGAGAGCGACGCGTCGCTGTTCGCGGAGGTGCGCACGCACGCGAAGGGTCCGGAGGGAATGCTTCCGATTACGCCGGAGATGCTGCTCACGGAGCCGTCAGGGAATCTCTTTGGGCTCAGCCAGGATGCGGGCATGGGATGGGAGCCGGCGCGGCTGCTCGACCCGGAGTTTCTGATTCTGAGCACGCACGGCGGTCTGCGCGCGGCAGACGGAACACCGATTGCGTTGGGCTTTCACACCGGCCACTGGGAGGTCGGGCTGCTGGTTGCTGAGGCGGCGCGCGAGTTGCGCCGATTGCGCGCGATGCCGTTCGCCGGTGCGTGCACGGATCCGTGCGACGGACGAACGCAGGGCACGGCGGGCATGCTCGATTCCCTTCCCTATCGCAACGATGCAGCGATGGTTCTGCGGCGGCTGATGCGGTCGCTTCCGCAGCGCCGCGGCGTGCTTGGGATTGCGACGTGCGACAAGGGCCTGCCCGCGATGATGATGGCACTCGCTTCGGGCGGCGCGCTGCCGAGCGTGCTGGTGCCCGGCGGTGTCACGCTGCTGCCCGAGGAGGGCGAAGACGCCGGTGGCGTGCAGACAATCGGCGCGCGGTTTGCGCAAGGCACAATCACGCAGGAGTATGCGGCGGAGGTTGGCTGCCGCGCGTGCGCGAGTCCGGGCGGCGGTTGCCAGTTTCTTGGGACCGCGGCAACGTCGCAGGTGGTCGGCGAAGCGCTGGGATTGTCGTTGACGCATACAGCGCTGGCGCCGTCAGGGCAGCCGATCTGGCGGGAGGCTGCGACGCGCTCCGCACGTGCGCTGCTTCGTCTCGTGCAGCTTGGCCTCGGCACGCGGGACATTCTGACGGACGCCGCGATCCGGAATGCGATGGTGGTGTACGCGGCGTTCGGCGGATCGACGAATCTTCTGCTGCATGTTCCGGCGATAGCCCATGCTGCGGGGCTGCGGCGACCGGCGCGCGCGGATTGGGAGTCGGCGAATCGCGAGGTTCCGCGGATTGTGGATGCGCTGCCGAATGGGCCGCGAAACTTTGCGACGGTGCAGGTCTTCCTCGCGGGCGCGGTGCCGGAGGTGATGCTGCATCTGCGCGATGCGGGACTGCTGGATACAAACGTGAGGACGGTGAGCGGCGATACGCTCGCGCAGTCGCTCGACTGGTGGGAGCAGAGCGAGCGCCGCCGCGCCATGCAAAAGCGACTGCGCGAGATCGATGGTGTCGATGCGGGCGAGGTGATCCTGTCGCCGGATCGCGCGCGCTCGCGTGGGCTCACGTCGACGGTGTGCTTTCCGGTTGGCAACCTCGCGCCTGAAGGCAGCGTGATCAAGAGCACGTCGATCGATCCCTCGCTGATCGATGCGGACAACGCGTTTCGCCATGAAGGGCCGGCGAAGGTCTTCATCACCGAAGCTGCAGCCATCGCGGCGATCAAACATGGCGACGTGGGCCACGGCGATGTGATGGTGCTGGTCTGCGGCGGACCTCTGGGCGCGGGCATGCAGGAGATTTATCAGATCACCTCGGCGCTGAAGGCGCTGCCCTTCTGCAAGCATGTTGCCGTGCTCACGGACGCGCGGTTCAGCGGCGTTTCGACCGGCGCATGCATCGGGCATATTTCGCCGGAGGCGCTGGCGGGTGGGCCGATCGGGCGCGTGCGCGAGGGCGACTGGATTGAGATCGTTGTCGATCGCAATGCGCTGCACGGCAGCGTAAATCTGATCGGCGAAGGCGATGAGCGTTTCAGCGCAGAGGAAGGAGCGCGCCGTCTCGCGGCACGCGCTCCGCGCGGCGATCTCGCGCCGCATCCTGAACTGCCGGCTGACACGCGGCTGTGGGCTGCGCTGGTGCAGGCCAGCGGCGGCGTGTGGGGCGGGTGTGTCTATGACACCGATGCAATCGTCGATCAACTTGCGCAGGGCGCAAAGAACCTGGAAGGAATAACGCAATGAAGATCTATCGAACGAAACGCGGCGTGCTCGTCGAGCAATCGAACACGTTCCACTCACTCGACGCCCACTTCGACGAACTGGTGTGCTGTGCCGATCCGTTTGCCGTCGTGAGCAGCGCGCCGAACTCTCATGCGACTCCTGCACCGCAGGCCGGTGAGATTCTCGCGCCGATTGGATCGCAGGAGGTGTGGGCGGCGGGCGTCACGTACTTCCGCAGCCGCAGCGCGCGCATGGAGGAGTCGAAGGACGCAGGCGGCGGCAGCTTCTACGATCGCGTGTACTCCGCGACGCGGCCGGAGCTGTTCTTCAAGGCGACCGCGCGCCGCGTTATCGGGCCGGGCGGCGAGGTGCGCATCCGCAGCGACGCGAGCTGGTCGGTTCCCGAGCCCGAGCTCACGCTGCTGATCAATCCACGCGGCCAGATCATCGGCTACACGATCGGAAACGACATGAGCTCGCGCGATATTGAAGGCGAGAATCCGCTGTATCTTCCGCAGGCGAAGGTGTACGACGGAAGCTGCGCGCTGGGGCCGTGTGTTCTGCTGAGCAGCGAGCCGCTCGCGAAGTCGACCGCGATACAAATTCAAATTCTTCGCGGCGAGTCGTCTGCGTTCGAAAGCAGCACCACGCTCGCCGAGCTGAAGCGCGATCCGGCTGAGCTCGCGAGCTATCTGTTCCGCGACAACAGCTTTCCCGATGGAGCGTTTCTGATGACCGGCACCGGCATTGTGCCGGGCGACGAGTTCACGCTGGCGCACGGCGATGTCATCCGCATCACTATCGAGGGCATCGGCACGCTCGAGAACCGCGTGGCGTGAAGCTAACATACCTCAGGGGCTAAAGCCCTCGTCAGTGCGGGCGCTCTGCGGCACGGCTGAAGCCGTGCCCTTAACAAGACAGCCCGAATCGACGGATAGGATCAGAGGCTTTGCCTGCAGCGAGTGAAGCTAGTCCCGCGTGCTGCTGCCGTTCAGCATGCGCTGAATGCCGAGCGGATTTTTCCTGCGCAGCTCGGCCGGGAGAGCCTCATCGGGAAAGTCCTGATAGCAGACGGGCCGCGCGAAGCGCAGGATCGCGCGCGTGCCCACTGAGGTAGTGCGGCTGTCGGATGTCGCGGGGAACGGGCCGCCGTGCACCATGGCGTGGCAGACCTCGACGCCTGTGGGATAGCCGTTGAAGAGCAGCCGGCCGACCTTGGTCTCGAGCACGCGAATCAGCTCTGCGGCTGAGCGGAGGTCTTCTTCGGTGCCGTGAATGGTTGCGGTGAGATGACCGTGAAGATTTTTTGCGGCGTCGACGAGTTCGCGGGGATCGCCGTATTGAATCAGCAGCGTGGTGGGGCCGAAGTTCTCCTCTTCGAGCTCGCGATGTTTGAGAAATTCGGCGAGCGGAGCGGCGAAGAGCGCGGCTCCTCCGGTTGCAGCGCCGCCTGTCTCTGCGCCTTCGAAGCCGGCAATCCATTCGGCATTTCCGCTGGCTTTGCGGCTGC
>DASYBN010000485.1:0-4458 GCA_036500785.1 Acidobacteriaceae bacterium | reverse complement strand
GGGAAAGTCGCCGTCATCGAAAACCACGACGCGCTCGAGCGCGGGAAGCTCGCCGGCACTCACAACTTTGTCGTACTGCTCGCGCGTGGAGACGAACGCGATGCGGCTTCCGCTATCGCGCAGCATGTAGCCGACCTGCTCGGGCGAGAGCGTCTGGTAGAGCGGGACGTCCACCGCGCCCATCGCCATCGCTGCGAAGTCGACTACGGGCCACTCCCAGCGATTCTCGCTGATGATCGCGATGCGGTCGCCGCGCTTGATTCCCCAGCCCTCCATTGCGGCGACAAGGGCGCGCACCCGGCCGTACATGGTGCGCGCGGTGATGGGCTTCCATCCCTCGGCGCTCTTCCACGTGGATACGGTGCCGCCGTCCCGCCTCGCGATGCCCGCGAAGATGTCGTTGATCGTGCTTAGCTCGAGCATGTATACCCCTTCACTTCGAAGCTGCCGCCTATCCGCTGTCGTGGTGAGCGGAGCAGGTCATGCAAAGCGTGAGATGCACGGGCGAAGGGCATCGACGCGCACTTGCGGCTCGCAACCCGTCAACCTTCTGTATCACAGCTCGAACATCAGACGATGCAGCGGAGGTGCACGCTACTGGCAATCGCCCAGGATACCCTTCGATAAATAGCGCTCCGCCGAGTCCGGCACCACCGTCACGACGCGCTTGCCGGGGCCAAGTTCCTTTGCGATTTTGATGGCCGCGAAGACGTTCGCGCCGGAGCTTGAGCCCGCGAGCACACCCTCTTCCCGAGCCATGCGGCGCAGCATCGCGAACGCGTCGTCGTCAGTGACCATGATGACGCGGTCAGTAACGCTGCGATCGAAGTTGCCCGGGATAAACGAGACACCGATGCCCTCGACCTTGTGTGGCCCCGGCTCGCCGCCCTGCAGAATGCTGCCCTGGGTCTCGACGGCAACCGTGAGCACGTTGGGCAGGCGCTTCTTGAAGAGCCGCGCCACACCGGTGAAGGTGCCGGCAGAACCGACGCCAATCACAACGGCGTCTACGCGGCCTTCCATCTGCGACCAGATCTCCTCGGCGGTGGTCTCCTCATGGAAGTCGGCGTTGGCGGGATTTTCGAACTGCATCGCCGCGACTGCGCCGGGCGTCTCCTGCTCGAACGCGAGGGCGCGCTTGATGGCTCCGCTCATCATCTCGGCCTCAGGCGTGCGCACGACCTCGGCGCCCAAACCGCGCATCAGCATGCACTTCTCTTCCGCATAGCCTTCGGGCACAAACAGCTTCACGCGATAGCCGCGCTGCACGCCGATCAGCGCCAGTCCCACGCCGGTGTTGCCGGCCGTGGCCTCGACAATCGTCCCGCCGGGCTTGAGCACACCGCGACGCTCGGCATCCAGCACGATACCCAGGGCTGCGCGATCCTTGATACTGCCGCCGGGGTTCATCGTTTCAAGCTTCGCCCACACCTCGGCCGCATCCGTGCCTGCAAGCTTCGCCAGGCGCAGCATGGGCGTGTGTCCCACCAATTGCGTTACATCATTTCCAATTCGCACTGCTCGTTACTCTCCAGTCGTCCTATTGCCCGCCCCACCGCTGCCGGCGACCTTTGGAAAATATCCCGAGCGTGTCCTTACCTGCAAGCCGTGATACCCCTTCGCCTTGGCTTCGACGTGAATCTGCCGGTAGCCGCCCAGCTCCGGCGACTTCGTCGAACGGTACTCGATCGTGTACTGAGAGCGGATGTCCTGCGCGACCTCGCGCGTAATCCCATCCACTTCCTTGAGCGACCGCGGGAAGTACGCCTCGCCGCCGGTCTGGGTCGCCAGCTCGGTGAGCACCTCGCGCGAGTGCCGCGCTTCGGAGTGGCTTACGTCTTCGCCAAACAGCAGGCCGATGCAGTAGATGGCCGGACCGTCGAGGTCCTGCACACGCCTGATGGTCTGCTCGAGCGTCGCGCTCGAGGCATTGTCGTCGCCGTCGGTGACGATCAGCAGCACCTGCTTCGAACGCTTCGCATTCTTCGACAGATAGTCCGCGGATGCGATCACGGCGTCATACAGCGCCGTCCCTCCGCTGGACTTGATGTACGCGAGGCCCTGCTGCAGCTTGGAGACGTCGCTGGTGAAATCGGTATCCAAGAACGGCTCGGAGCTGAAGTCCACCAGGAAGGCCTCGTCCTCATGGTTTGACAGCCGCACAAGATCCAGCGAGGCAGCATCCACGGCCGCGCGCTTGTCGTACATGGACCCGGAGCTGTCGATGAGAATACCCAGCGACACCGGCACGTCTTCGTGGCGGAAGCCGACGATCGTCTGCGGCACGCCATCTTCGTAGACGTGGAACGCGTCCTGCGGCAGGTCCTGGATGGTCTGCCCGGAGCTGTCAATCACTGACGCATTCAGCCGCACCTCATACGCATTCTCGCGCAGCGTATAGCGGCCGTTCTCCTTGGTGATCTCGCCCGGTCCCTTCGGCCCGGCGGCCGGAGCGGGCAGGGTCCTGTTCGGGTCCGGCGAGGGCACCGGATCGCTGTCCACGGAGAGGCTTCCATTCGCGCCGCTCGCGGCCGGAGCCTGCTTTTGCGCCGCATTGTTTGCCTGTGGCTGCTGCTGTGCGCCCGCGGTGATCGCCGGCGAACCCATCAGCAAGCAAACGGCTGCTGCCCACCCGGCAAGCCGTACCCATTCAATCATCCGCCTACTGCGTCGGTGCATAGTACCCCTCGCGGTTATGCACCGTCAGCGGAGGCAGTCCCGCAGGCTCCATCAGCTTCACCCGTAATTTCCTCCACTGCCCATCCCGCCGCCGGTCGGTCGGGGTATATCCGATCACATACTCGTTTCTCAACTCTTCGCTGATCCTCTCCGCGATGTCACTCAGATCCTGCAGGTCCATTACACGAAACAGCCGCCCGCCTGTCGACTCCGACACCTCATTGAGCAAGGTGGGGCCGTTCACCTCTTCCTCGGTGGGCGCGTACGCGTCGAAGATGCCGATTGAATAGATCTGCACCTCGCTTTCACGGACGATTCTCGTGAGCTCCCCCTCGGTGTAGCGGCTGCGATTGTCGCCGCCGTCGGAGATCACCAGCAGCGCCTTGCGAGCGTATCTCGCCTGGCGCAGCTTGTTGATTCCCAGGTACATCGCGTCGATGAGCGCCGTGCGGTTCTCCGGATGCAGCATCACCATACGTGCTTCGACGTCTTCAACGTCCGATGTGTAATCCACCAGAACCGCCGGCCGGTCATTAAAGCCTACGACGAAGAACTCATCCTGGGGATTACAGGTGCGCAGAAATGCCGTCAGCGCCTTGCGGGCGCGCAGAAACTTCGACTGCATGCTCCCGCTCAGATCGAAGATGATTCCGATCGAGAGCGGCGCGTCTTCGGTCGCAAAGCTCTTGATGGTCTGCGGCATGTTGTTGTCATAGACCTGGAAGTTCTCTCTCTCCAGTCCCGTCACTAGGCGGTTCATCGGGTCTGTGACGGTGAGCGGCACAAGCACCAGGTTCGCATCCACGCGAATGGTTGACATCGGCGAGCTGGTCGCCTTTGTCCCCACATCGCTTCCCGTAATCACCGGCCGCGCGTCCTTCGACTCCGCCGGGGCCGGCGTCGGCGTATTCACATCATTAAGAGGATTCTCCTGCGCGCGCGCCCCACTTCCCGCGAACCCCAAAAGGATCATCCCCAGGGCGGCCAACCGAACCAGACCGCCGCTCCACACACGCTCCACCCGGCCCAACTGCGAGCACCGCATACGGCACCTCGAGCTCTCCCGCACCCTCGCTCTCGTGCAGGAGCCCTGCGCATACACTATCGCACCGGCCGGGCGATCTTCGCCACTGGGAAAGCCCCCATCGCCCCGCGATGAATATTCCGTCATCTGTCCAAAACTGATGAACTGCGAAAGGAATTCGTCTCTCCGTTCACCGGATTCTGCGCCGATTCCACCGCACCGCAAAGCCAAATTGACCCTCTTGCACTCATAATGCTCTAATTCGCCAGTCTCCCCTTCATCCGGGAGCACACCCACACGGCCCCCAACGGCCGATAATCCAGTTTTGCCCCTTGCACGTCTTCAGGAGGACATCTCTTCATGCATCTCGGCGCACCTGCGGCTCTGCTGCTCGCGTTTCAGGACTACTCCCCCGCCGCTACCACCGTCTCCTCGAGTGACACAATCTGGCTGTGGATCGCGCTCGGCGTGGGCGTTCTCGCTCTCGTTGCCGCTGCGGTTATCGCGCGCTCCGTGCTCGCCGGCGACACGGGAACGGCCGACATGCAGGCCATCTCCAATGCCATCCGCGAGGGCGCCGAGGCGTTCCTCGCGCGCCAGTACCGAACCATCGGGATTATCGCCGTTGTGCTCGCGGTTGTCGTCTTCATCGGTTACCACGCTTCGCCGCGCACCGCGCCGATGGCGCTGCGCACGGTCATCAGCTTCCTCGTCGGAGCCACGTGCTCCGGCCTCGCCGGCTTTACCGGCATGTA
>DASYBN010000484.1:0-4209 GCA_036500785.1 Acidobacteriaceae bacterium | reverse complement strand
GGTCCAGCAACAGAACCAGTGGTATCCGTACGTTCTGGGCAACGCGGCGGGAGCCAACGCGCCGTACGATGGCTCCGCAGTGCAGTATTTCAACATGGCCTTGTATACGGTGACCATTATTCCAAGCAACGGCCAGCCGCTGATTGGACAGCCGGTTAAGGACAGCACAGGCAAAGTGACTGGAACCAACTACGGATCCGTCACCTTCCAGGGTGCGTCGACGGCCACTTGTGCGGCCATCCCTGTCAACCCGGACGGCACCGCTCAGTTCAGTCCCAGCTGCCTCACCATCAATACGACTAACAGCGCGATTCCCAACATCCTCACGCAGTACACCGTAACGCCGGTTTACAGCCCCGCAGGAACCGGAAACTCGAGCGGCTACACGAACCCCAACTACACCGGCTCTACGGGCACGGCGCTGAACTACACCGTGCTGCGGAACCCGCTGGTGCAGATCTCGTCGGACCCGAGCACGCTGGCAGTGCCCAAGGGCTCGAGCGCGTCGGCCACACTCACCCTGAGCTCGGTGCTCGGTTACGGCATCGCAGGATCAGGTTCGCTGCTGAACAACTACTCGATGCCTGTGCAGCTCGCCTGCGACGGCCTGCCCGCCTACGCAAGCTGCACCTTCGTTTATCCCAACCCGGATCCGACGGATCCGAACTCCGTCCACGTCGGTCCTCCGACGGGCACAGTACTTTCCTACCAGGGAGGCACGGCAGCTCCTTGCACCGTTGCGCAAGGATGCACGGGGCCCGGTACGGTCATCATGACCATCACCAGCAACGTGCCGACCGGCGTCGCCAAGCTCGAAACCCGCCCAACCGGCAAGGTCTTCCTCGCCATGCTCGGCTTGGGAATGCTGGGCTTCGGCTTCGGCAAACGCCGCACGCTTCGTTCGCGGATTGGCACCTTGGCGGCCATCGCACTTTGCTGTGGAATCCTTGCCGGAGCCAGCGGGTGCAGCACGACCCAGCTGGGCGGAAGCACAGCGCAGGTGACGCCTGCCGGCACCTACACCGTGCTAATCACGGCCAAGCAGGTTGGCAGTCAGGCGATCACCGCGAACCCGGGCATCACCTATGGCAACGGCAACCAGATGTCGCTGCCATTCACAATGCAGGTGACCGTGCAATAGCCGCGCCTGCGGCCAGCAGCAGACCGAAAGGGCTCTGTCCGCAGATACACTGATCTAGACTTCAGAGGTATCTGCGAGACGGAGCTTCCTTCGTGTCATCCGTGCAGGCTGCCTGCCTCACAAGAACGCTTGCATCTCGACTCTCGTTGCCGCTGTTGCGCCGTTGAATGATGATTGCCCAGAAAACTGAGAGTCCGTCGGAGCGAAGGGCGGGGCTTGTCTCCGTCGTCATGCCCGCGCATAACAGTGAGCGAACGCTCGCCGAGTCGGTCCGTTCCGTGCTCGCTCAGACCTACCCCGACTGGGAGCTGGTGTTCGTCGACGACGCCTCTACAGACGGAACGCTCACGCTGGCGCGCGAGCTCGCCCGCGAAGAACCGCGGATTCGAGTGCTTTCTCTCGAACAGAACGTCGGCGTCGCAGAGGCGCGCAACCGGGGAATCGAGGCAGGGACAGGCCAGTATCTCGCGTTCCTCGATAGCGATGATCTTTGGCTGCCGGACAAGCTGGAGGTCCAGGTCGAGTTCATGCGATCAACGGGCGCCGCTTTCTCGTTTGCGCAATATCGCCGTATCGGTGTCGACGGCGCGCTCGGGAATCCTGTACCGATTCCGGCCACGGTCAATTATGAGCAGCTCCTGCGGGGGAACTCCATCGGGTGCCTCACAGTTCTCATCGACCGCAATCAGGTCCTCGATATCTCGATGCCAAAGATCCGGCACGAGGACTACGTGACCTGGCTGCGCATCCTGAAACAGGGGCACATTGCACACGGAATTCAGAAGGATCTCGCCCGGTACCGCGTCACGTCGGCCTCAGTCTCCTCCGACAAGCGCCGCAGCGCCGGATGGACCTGGAACATCTACCGGCGCGTTGAGGGTCTCTCGGTGCTCAAGTCGGCGTGGTGCTTCCTGCACTATACGATTCGCGCGATCTACATCCGTCGGTTCTCGTGAGGCTGACGCTGCGCACGCCCGCGATCGGCGAATCCAAAACTGGATGCAGGCCTAGGGCGAGTTGAGCCCAAGCGCGTGCGCGATCGCGGGATCGACGTTGATGTGCCCGTTCTCGCGCGTGACGAGACCGAAGTTGCCGCTCCAGTCCCACATGGCCCAGCCGATGTGGTTTGCCTCGAGCGCGGTGCGAACCGCCTCGATATAGCGCGCGCGTGACTCCGGTGGAGCGGTGTCGCGGAAGGCGCCGAACTCGTTGCAGAGGATGGGAACGTTATGCTCACGGCCCCAGTTCGCCGCGAAGGTGATGCGCTGGCGGATCGATTCGGCGTTCCAGTTTCCGGCGGCATAGAGGAAGAGCTTGTAGCGGGCGAGGTCATTGGGGATCGCATCGAGCGTTGGCTGGAGCTGCGCGACCGTCGCGGGAAATGGGATGTCCTTGTAGAAGAGCCACTCGGGCGAGCCCCAGGTGGCGCCTTGATGCGTGAACTGGTAGGGCTCGTAGAAGTGGAAAGTGTAGATCACGTTTGCATCGCTCAGCGGCTCGGTGGTGAGCAGATCGTCAAGCGAGTCGTAGTGCGCGCCGGAGGCGAGGATGGTGTGGACGGGGTCGACGCGGCGGATGGCGGTGACCAGGGCGGACTGGAGGCCGATCCAGCGATAGGGGTCCTGAACCTCGGACTCGTTCATGAGTTCGAGGAAGAGGTGGTCAGGGTCGCGGTCGGCATAATGTTTCGCGAGAGCGGTCCAGAGAAAGAGGAACTGGCCGATGTTGCTGTCGGTGGAGAGCACGGCCTTGAAGTCGTCGCGGGGGAAGATACACAGGTCGACGGCGAGGCCGGCTGCGAGGGCCGAATCAACCGCCGCGTCAAGACGCTTCCACAGCGCGGCCTTCGTGGGTGCATCAAGGTTTCCGTAATTGCGGAAATACATCGGGTCGACGCCGATGCGAACGTAGGTGAAGCCGAGCTTCCGCATCTCGGCGATGTCGTCGGCGGTGATCCATTTGGACGTGTGCTCGAGGCTGTAGTCGCCCCAGCCTCCGAACCAGCCCGAGGCGTTGATGCCGCGAGTAAGCGTCGCGGCGCGGTGGAAGGCCGTCGCGCGGGCAGCATCCGCAGAGGGCGCTTGCGCGCTGGCTGAAACAGTGAGGAACAGGATGGCGAACAGCGAGACAGTCCGGCGTACATTCATGCGTGTCGTGATCCGTTTGAATTCGGTGAGGACCAGCATATAGCAGGATTCGAACCGATCCTCAGGATGATTACTTCGCGGATTGCAGAGCCGAGGGGCGAAGCTTGCCGATACGTCCCCGAGGACCGACCGCATAAGGGAGGCTGAGTGCGTTCCAGTGCTGGTCGGCGTCGCGCGCATCGTTGAACGCGGCCGAGGATTCGAGCGCACGCCAGTTGCGGCCGTTATCCGTGGAGATGTCGGTGCCGTTCGGCCCGACGGTGATCCAGGAATCTGTCGCGTCGTCGTAGGCGACGGCGGAGCGGTAGCCGTGAGGTAGGGTGGTGGCGGCGGCGCACGAGAAAATCGTACTTGTTCCATATTTCGTGGGTGTACACACGGAGGCCGTGCCCTTCTGCTCATCCGGTTGCGTGTAGTCGCCGCCGACGATGACGACAACATGAGGGCCTGGAACTCGAGTGCGCAGCCGCCGCTGTGATGCATGCGCGTCCATAGACGCCGGATCCAGAGACCAATTTGCGGCGAGCGAGAATCCACCCGCCGATGGGCCCTCTCGCAGATGTAAAGGCGTCTCAGTTGCCATTTCGCAGATACTGCGGCCGTCGCACAAACCGTTGACGTGCTCCAACGTGTATTGCCGATAGTGCAGAGCGCTTACGGCTCCTCCCGTTACGAAGAGAGTCAGGTACGGGAGCAGGATCATGGAGCTGTTACTCGCGGCGAAGATTGATTCCTTTGGCTCGCCCTGTTGGTCTGTCTGCGCGGCAAGGATTCCGTTATCGTTTCTCTTCCAGGTGCGTCCGCCGTTCGTCGTGTGAAATGTGGGGAAGATACTGCGGCGTTGTGCCGAACCACCCGAACGGGTCGACGCCGCGATCGGATCCCCGATCAACATGCCGGCCTCTGGTCCCGTCATGATCA